>NZ_JBHVIV010000058.1:51709-59125 GCF_042799475.1 Kitasatospora sp. NPDC057692
GGGTGGTGGGGTTCTCTGTGTGGGGGGGGGGGGGGGGCGCCCGGGGGGGGGGGGGGGGGGGGGGGGTGGGGGGCGGGGGCGGCCCCCCGCGGGCCCGCCCCCCGCTTCCGCCTCCCCGTCTGCCCACCGACCGTCAGACGACACCCAGCGCGTGCGCGGCGAAGAAGGCCGCCCCCGCTCCGGCCGCCGCCCTGGCCGGCGCGGGGAGCCCCGTCCACGGGCCGTCGAAGCGGCGGGTGAACCGTCCGATCGTGACCAGCGCGGCGGCGAACAGCGGCAGCAGCGCCAGTCGGAGCGCGACCCAGCCGAGCGAGTCCGGCGCCACCGTCAGCCCCGGCACCGCGCCGAAGACGGCCGCGCCCGGCACCGCGACCGCGAGCATCGCGCTCTGGTGCCAGCAGAAGATCGTCATCGCGGAGAGGTTGACCGCCACCACCGGCAGCCAGAGCAGCGGACGGCGGGTCAGCAGCCGGCCGAGCCGCTCGCGCAGCAGCACCGCCGCGCCGCACTGCACCGCCGCCAGCGCCAGGACCAGCAGGGACGGCGGGTGCGAGTTGGTGCGCCCGGCGCCCGGCACGCCGACCATCGACGCGGGGTAGTGGAAGACCAGCAGCAGCACGGCGAACAGCGCCCCGCCGCCGGCCAGCAGCAGCCGCGCCGCCGGACGGCCCAGCCGGCCCGCGGCCCAGAGCACGCCCAGCTGATAGCCGAACAGCCAGCCCGGCAGGATGTTCAGCAGGCCGACCCAGGACGGCACCGACTCCGCCCACGGCCCGTACCGCAGCAGGTCGACGACGGCGACCGCGGCGAGCAGCAGGCCCGCCGACCAGCCGCCCAGCCGGCGGGCGAGGGCCGCGCAGACCGGGGTGAGCGCGGTCAGGCCCAGGTAGACGCCGATGTACCAGAGCGGCTGCACCACCAGCGTCGAGCCGGTCCGCACGGTGTCGGCGGGGACGCCGAGGCGCGGCAGCAGCGGGATCAGCAGCGCCCAGACGGCGGCCACCCCGAGCACCGGCCGCAGCAGCCGCACCACCCGGCCGCGCAGCCAGCCCCCGTACCCGACCCCCCGGGCCCGGGACCGTTCCCGCGAGCGGACCGCCGAGTGGCCGCCGACCAGGAAGAACACGCCCAGCAGCTGGAGTCCCCAGCTGACCGGGGCGAAGAAGCCGAGGTCGGGGGAGGAGAGCGGGCTGGCGTTGTGCAGGGCGCCATCGGCGGAGCGGGTGAGGCCGCCGAGCAGCCAGTGGCCGACCGGGACGGCGAGCAGGGCGAGGGCGCGCAGGCCGTCCAGGGCGCGGTCGCGGGTCCCGGGGGTGCGGGCGTCCACCTGGCGGGCGGCCCGGTGCAGGGGGGCGAGCAGGGAGCTGGGCATGACGGGGTCTCCGTTCGCGGGGTGCGAGGGCTCGGGAGGGCAGGGGCTCGGGCCGGCAGGGGCCCGGGCCGGGGCTCGGCGGCGCGTGCGCCGGTCAGCGGCCGAGGGCGAGGTCGGCGTAGGCGGCCAGCGAGGCGGTGCCCGGGGCGAAGTAGCCGGTGTGGCCGTGCGAGCCGGTGGACGGCAGCGGCCGGGCGCCGAAGGCCGGGTCGGTCGGGTCGGCGCCGTGGCCGAGGCCGAACAGCCGCAGGTGCGGCACGTTGCCGATCCAGTCGGAGCCGTTGCGGGCGGTGGCCCAGAGCGGGACGCGCGGGTCCAGCTCGGCGGCCGAGCCGACGCCGAGGCCGGGCGAGCCCAGCACCACCACGCCGGAGGCCTGCCGCGGGCCCGGCCGGGCCAGCCCGCAGACCACCGAGCCGTAGCTGTGGCAGAACACCGTGGCCGGGGCGTCGGGGCGGGTGCCGGCGGCGAGTCCGTCGAGCAGCCGGGCCAGCCGCACGGCGCCGGCCTCGGCCAGGGTCTCGGTGGCGGCGTCCGGGCCCAGCCCGAGCGGGGTGGTGTAGCCGGTCCAGGCGATCACGGCGGTGCGCCCGCCGGTCGCGTCGTACAGCGCCCGGGCCATGCCGACGGGGGTGCCGTACGGATCGCCGGCGCGGTCGAAGGTGCGCAGGTCGATGTCGGAGCCGGGGACGACGACCGCGGTGCGGTGGGCGGTGGCGAGGTCGCCGAACACCTCGGCGATCTGGCCCCGGCCGCGCGGGTCGAAGGCGAGGAAGCGGCGTTGACCGCCGGGCGCCGACCCGTCGAGCAGGCTGCGGTAGCGCTCGGCGCGCTCCCGGGCGGCGGTGCGGTCCTGCGGGGTGAGCGCCGGGTCGGCGGCCCGGGCCAGCGCGTGCTCGCGCTCCTCGGCCACGGCCCGGGCGTTGGCCCGGTAGCGCAGTTCGACGGGGGCGCCGTCCAGGTTGCCGACCACCAGCGGGTGGCGGACGGCCAGCTCCTCCCGGGTGGCCGGGGCCAGTGCGGCGAAGAAGGCGGCCACCTCGGCGGGGGTGGCCGCGGCCGGGTCGGGCAGCGGCCGGCCGAGGACGGCGTCGGCGGTCCAGGCGGCGGCCCCGGGCGGCGGGCCGGTCACCGCGCGCTCGCCGCCGGCGGCCCAGCCGCCCGCCCCCAGCACCGCGGCCAGCGCCAGCGCCGCGACGGCCGCCGCGCGGCCGATCCGATTCCTCGTCATGTCCCTCTGCCTCCGCTTCCCGTCCGGTCCGACGGGAAGGAAGGTAGGAACGGGGCGGCCCCGCGGACATCACACCGCGGGGCCAACTCCCGGGTGCTACCCGGGTATCAGGGGGTTCTCCCCCGGGAGAGGAGCCCGGTGCGGTCCGGGTGCGGTCCGGCGGAGCGGCTCATTGACCCGGGGTCACCAGACCGGACTCGTAGGCGAGCACCACCGCCTGGGCGCGGTCGCGCAGGTCGAGCTTGGCCAGGATCCGGCCGATGTGGGTCTTCACGGTCTGCTCGGCGAGCACCAGCCGGGCGGCGATCTCCTGGTTGGACAGGCCGCGGGCGATCAGCTCCAGGACCTCGGTCTCGCGCGGGGTCAGCCCGTTGAGCCGCAGCCCGGGCTCGCGGCGCCGGGCCGGCCTGGTCCGGGCGAAGTCCTCGATCAGCCGCCGGGTCACCGAGGGGGCGAGCAGCGCCTCGCCGGCCGCGACCACCCGGACGGCGGCGATGAGGTCGTCCGGGGGCGCGTCCTTGAGCAGGAAGCCGCTGGCGCCGGCCCGCAGCGCGTCGTAGACGTAGTCGTCCACGTCGAAGGTGGTGAGCATCAGCACCTTGGGGCGGTGGGCGCCGGGCACGGTCGGGTCCAGCAGCCGGCGGGCCGCCTCCAGGCCGTCCATGACGGGCATCCGGACGTCCATCAGCACGACGTCCGGATGGGTGCGGCCGCTCACCTCCAGGCCCTGCGCGCCGTCCGCGGCGTCCCCCACCACGTCGATGTCGCTCTGCGCGTTCAGCAGGGCGGCGAATCCGGCCCGCACCATCGCCTGGTCGTCGACGATGATCACGCGGATGGTCATACGATGCTCTCCCCGGGGCGGTCTACGGTTCGGCGGGCGGCCCGTCCGGGTCCTCCGGTGCGGGGCCGCCGGGCCGGGTGTCCTGCGACCGAGTATCCGTCAGGGCGGGGAGGGGCAGGACGGCGGCCACCTTGAACCCGCCCTCCGGCAGCGGCCCGGTGTCCAGCCGCCCGTCCAGCAGCCGGACCCGCTCGCGCATGCCGGCCAGCCCCTGGCCGGTGCCCTCGACCGAGGCCTCCAGCGACTCGGACCGCACCGGCGGGGCCGCGTTGACCACGGTGACCAGCAGCGATCCGTCGGCGACCGCCAGCGAGACCCAGGCCGCGGCGCCGGGGGCGTGCCGGACCACGTTGGCCAGCGCCTCCTGGACGATCCGGTAGACCGAGAGCCCGAAGGCCGGCGGCAGCGGGTCGTCGGCCAGCTCCGGAGCGAGCGTCAGCTCGGCGGAGACGCCCGCCCGGCGGACCGTCTCGACCAGCTGGGAGAGCTGCCCGAGGCCCGGCTGCGGCGCCGTCTCGCCGCCCGACTCCTCGCTGCGCAGCACCCCGAGCAGCCGCCGCATCTCGGCCAGCGACTCGCGCGCGGTGCCGGCGATCGCGGTGAACTCCTCGGCGGCCTCGGCCGGGACGCCGGTGAGCCGGTACGGCGCGCTGGCCGCCTGGACGGCGATCACCGACATGTGGTGGGCGACCACGTCGTGCAACTCGCGGGCGATCCGGGCGCGCTCCTCCAGCAGGGTGCGCCGCTCGCGCTCGGCCTCGCTGATGTGCTCCTGCTCGGTGAGCAGCCGGCGGGCCTCGGCGCGCTCGCGCAGCGCCCCGCCGAGCACCAGGACGACGCCGGCCAGGGCGGCGGCGAGCAGGCTGTTGTCGCCGCCGAACCGGCCGGCGAAGCCGATCGGGGAGAGCGCCAGGCTCGCCGCGGCGGTGGCCAGCCAGACCGCGACCAGGGTGCGGCGGGCCTCGCGCAGGGCGAGCGTCAGCATCAGCAGCAGGTGGCCGACCAGGGCCGGCGGCGGCCACGGCCACGGGCCGTCCACCCCGCTGGGGCCGGCGCCCTCGCCGGTGGCGAGGACCAGCAGCGAGGTCAGCAGGGCGCCGCCGCCGGTGATCCACCAGGCGGGCAGCGGCCGGGTGACGGCGAGCACCAGCGGCACCGTCTGGGTGACCGTCAGGGCGGCGGCCAGGCCCGGGTCGACCCCGTAGTCGTTGACGAGCACCAGGATGCCGGTCGGCAGCAGCGCGACGGTCGCGGTGACGGCGAGGACGTACGGGAGGAGGCGGATCCAGCGGCGGGAGGCCTGGGCGAGCAGCGGGGTGTGGTCGGGGGACGGCCGGGTGAGCGGGGCGAGCAGCGCGCGCACCGGGCCGCCCGGGGCCGGCCCGGCGGGTGGCTTGAGCATCCGGTCAGCCTAGGGCGGCGCGGCGCGCGCGGCGTCCCTCTCCGGTCCTGACTCCGGCGTAGTACCGGGGTATGAGGCTCAGCGTCTCCAGTCGCCGACCAGGGCCGGGGCGAGCAGGTCCAGGTGGCGGTCGATCAGCGCGATCATGCCCTCGGGGCCGGTCTCCTCCTGGTCGGCGCTCCAGGACAGGTGCGCGGCGCGCAGCACGCCGCCGAAGGCCGCCGCGAGCACGGCGGGGCGCAGGTCCCCGGCCGGGTCGACGCCCTCGCGCTCGGCGAGGACCCGGATCACCACCTGCTCCTGCTCGGTGACCCGGCGCAGGTGGGCGGCGAGCAGGGTGGGGGTGTTCTCGATCATCCGGATCAGCTCCAGCGCGGCCGTCACCGAGCCGGGCCCGGTGTCGTGGCCGGCGCCGCGCTCGCGCCAGGAGCCGACGATCGCGGCGCGCATCGCCTGGAACGGGGTCTCCTCGGCGGGGCGGGCCCGCAGCAGCTCGATGAAGTGGTCCTCGGCCTCGGCGAGGACGGCGAGGGCGACCTCGTCCTTGTTGGCGAAGTAGCGGAAGAAGGTCCGCTGCGAGACGTCGACGGCGCCGGCGATCTCGTCGACGGTGGTGCGGGCGAAGCCCTGGCCGAGGAAGAGCCGGTGGGCCGCCTCGATGAGGGCGTCCCGGGTGCGCTGCTTCTTCCGGGCGCGCAGTCCCGGCTCCTGGACGGGGGCGGGGGAAGCGGGCTGAGCGGCCATGGCGGGGGCCTTCCGGAGGGTGATCGGGCTGGGGCTGTGGAGGCTACTGTAGCGATCTGACAAATGGCAGAAAGACGCAGAAGTCAGCGTTTGCCGAATGTCAGTGGCTGCCATAATGTGCCCTGGGTGGCGCCCTCGGGCCGGGCACTCGTGGGGACGGGTGGGCCGGGGCGCCACTTCCACGTCCGCCCGCAGCCAGCCCCTCGGAGGGCCCAGATGAGTCAGTCCCTCACCAAGAGCGCCACGGCGGACGCACCGCCGCCGGGCACGTCACCGGGTGGGAAGGGCCTCCAGGGCCACCCCTGGCTGACCCTGCTCACCGTCGCCGTCGGCGTGATGATGGTCGCCCTGGACGGCACGATCGTCGCGATCGCCAACCCGGTCATCCAGGCCGACCTCAACGCCGCGCCCTCGGAGATCCAGTGGGTGACCAGCGGCTACCTGCTGGCCCTCGCGGTCTTCCTGATCACCGCGGGCAAGATCGGCGACCGGTTCGGCCACAAGAACACCTTCCTGGTCGGCGCGGTCGGATTCGCCGTCACCTCGGCGGCGATCGGCTTCGCCGGGAACATCCAGACGGTGATCGCCTTCCGCGTGCTGCAGGGCCTGTTCGGCGCGCTGCTCCAGCCGGCCGCGCTCGGCCTGCTGCGCGGGGCCTTCCCGGCCGAGAAGCTCAACATGGCGATCGGCATCTGGGGCGGCGTCATCGGCGCCTCCACCGCGGCCGGCCCGATCGTCGGCGGCCTGCTGGTCGAGCACGTCAACTGGGAGTCGGTGTTCTTCATCAACATCCCGGTCGGCCTGATCGCGCTGGCCCTCGGCCTGTGGATCCTGCGGGACGTGCGGGCCGAGAACGCCGCCAAGTCCTTCGACGTCCCCGGCATCGTGCTGCTCTCGGCGGCGATGTTCGCGCTGGTCTTCGGCATCATCAAGGCCCCCGAGTGGGGCTGGGGCGACGTCTCCACGCTGGTCTTCCTGGGCGGCGCGGTCGTGCTGATGACCGCCTTCGCGTTCTGGCAGCGGGTGGCCAGGGAGCCGCTGATCCCGCTCAGCCTGTTCCGCTCGGTGCCGCTGTCGGCCGGCACCCTGCTGATGGTGCTGATGGCCTTCGCGTTCTTCGGCGCGATCTTCTTCGTCACCTTCTACCTGCAGAACGTGCACGGCATGACGCCGGTCCAGGCGGGCGTCCACCTGCTGCCGATGACCGGCATGATGATCATCGGATCGCCGGTGGCGGGAATCGCGATCGGCAAGCTGGGCCCGCGGATCCCGATCGTGGCCGGCATGCTGATCACCACCACCGCGATGTTCGGCATGTCCACCCTGGACGCCGGCTCCGGCAACGGCGCGATGGCACTCTGGTTCGTGCTGATGGGCCTGGGCATCAGCCCGGTCATGGTCGGCGCCACCGAGGTGATCGTCGGCAACGCGCCGCTGGAGCTCTCCGGTGTCGCCGGCGGCCTCCAGCAGTCCGCGATGCAGGTCGGCGGCAGCCTCGGCACCGCCGTGCTGGGCGCGCTGATGGCCGCCCGGGTCACCGACACGCTGCCCGGCAAGTGGGCCGACGCGGGCCTGCCGCCGGTGGACCCGGCGCAGGCCGAGGGCCTCAACCAGGCCGCCCAGCTCGGCATCGCCCCGCCGGCCCCGGCCGGTACCCCGCAGCAGGTCGTCGACGCGATGGCCGGGGCCGTCCACGACTCCTTCGTCAGCGGCATGTCGCTGGCCTTCGCGGTCGCCTCGGTGGTCGCCTTCGCCGCCGCCGTGCTCGGCCTGCTGACCCGGCGCGGCGCCAACGACGCCGGGCCCGCCGTCCACATCTGACC
>NZ_JBHVIV010000059.1:0-59116 GCF_042799475.1 Kitasatospora sp. NPDC057692
CCATCAGAGCCCGCCCCATCGCCGTGGGCGTGCGGATCACCCTCGGGGGCCCCGGCCGGCCGACGCCGTCCCGGTTCCGGGCTCAGGCGGACAGCGCCTCGCCCTCGTCCTCGCCCGGCGCCGCACAGGCGGTGGCCAGCTCGTCCAGGGAGAGCCCCAGCGCGTATGCCAGTGCCGCGACGGTGAAGAAGGACGGCGTCGGCGCCCGCCCGGTCTCGATCTTGCGCAGCGTCTCGGCCGACACCCCGGCTGCCGCCGCCACCTCGACCATGCTGCGTCCGCCCCGCGCCTCGCGCAGCAGCACACCGAAGCGCTCGCCGCGCTCGCGTTCCCCTGGGGTCAGCGGAGTCCTCACCATGCCCCCGATGGTAGGCCACGCCGCCCGCCGCCGACACCACTTCGACCGTGATACAAATACCGGTATAAGAATTGGATCGGTCGGTCGGAGGACCTCATGGTGGAGCTCAAGTCGGAGGCGGCACTGGCCGCGATGCGGGAGGCCGGGCGGGTCGTCGCCACGGCGCTGGCCGCGGTGGAACGGGCGGCCGGCGTCGGCGTGAGCCTGCTGGAACTCGACGAGGCGGCCCACGAGGTGCTGCGCGAGGCGGGCGCGACCTCCCCCTTCCTCGGCTACCGTCCGTCCTTCGCCCCGGTGCCCTTCCCGGCCGTCATCTGCGCCTCCGTCAACGACGCCGTGGTGCACGGCATCCCCACCCGCTACCGGCTGCGCGACGGCGACCTGGTGAGCATCGACTGCGGCGCCGTCCTCGACGGCTGGGCGGGCGACGCCGCCGTGAGCTTCACCGTCGGCGCCGCCCGCCCCGAGGACGTCCGCCTCATCGACACCACCCGCCGCGCCCTGGAGGCGGGTATCGCCGCCGCCGTGGCCGGCCACCGCACCGGCGACATCGCCCACGCCGTCGGCACCGTCGCCCGCACCGCCCGCTACGGCCTCCTGGGCGGCTACGGCGGCCACGGCATCGGCCGCCGCATGCACGAGGACCCTCATCTCCCCAACGAGGGCCGCCCCGGCCGCGGCTACCCCCTCAAGCCCGGCCTGGTCCTCGCCATCGAACCCATGCTCATCGCCGGCGGCACCGACACCCACACCACCGACCCCGACGGCTGGACCCTCCGCACCACCGACGGCACGCGAGCCGCCCACATCGAACACACCGTCGCCATCACTCCCGACGGCCCCCGCATCCTCACCCTGCCGTGAGGTGGCTGGCTCGTTCCTGATCGTGCACGTTTGATCGACTTTGATGCGTGATCTTGATCGCAAGATGATGACAGTCAGATATACCTGCGCACGCTCTGTTTGCGTTCCCTTGACTGTCTGGTGGGTTCCGCGTGCTGTACCGATCGCCGCGTACACCACCACGTACGATTACGACGTCCTCGCGCGCGCCACCACCGTCACCTCGCCGCCGGTGTCGGCGGAGAGCGGTGGCGGTGCCGCGGCGAACGTCCGGCCGATCACCACGACCGGCTACAACGCCTTCGGCGAGGCGGTCTCCGCGAAGGACCCGCTGGGCCGCGTCGCCCGCACCACCGTCGACCGGCTCGGCCGTGCCGTCGCGGCCACCCTGCCCGCCTACACACCGCCCGGAGCCGGTACCCCGCTCACCGCCACCAGCACGGTCGAGTACGACAAGCTGTCCCGTGTCGTGGCCGCCAGTGATCCGGCCGGGCGACGGACCACCTTCGCGTACGACCGCCTGGACCACGAGACCAAGCGCGTGGAGCCCAACTCGCTCGGCGGGCTGCAGCCCCCGGTCGACGACAACCCGCCCACCTGGACCTCGACCTGGACCCCCACCGGCCTCCAGCTCTCCGCCACGGATCCGGTGGGGGCCCGCTCCGAGGCGACCTACGACCAGCTCGGCCGCGTGCTCACCGCCACCGTCGTCGAACGCAAGCCCACCCTGCAGAACCTCACCAGCAGGTTCACCTGGGACGACGCCGGGAACCAGACCGCTGCGACCAGCCCCACCGGCAGCGTCGGGAAGGCCACCTACAACGTGGCCGGCCAGATCCTCACCGCGACCGACCCGCTCGGCCGCACCAGCCGCCGCGACTGCGACGGCGCCGGCCGCCTCGTCAAGAGCACCACCCCGATGGGCGAGGCCGTCCGCACCCGCTTCGACGGCCTCGGCAACCCGGTCGTCGCCGAGGACCTCGACTCCGCCGGTACGGTCCTGCGCACGGTCACCACGGCGTTCGACCTCGAAGGCCGGGCGGTGAGCACGACGAGTCCGACGTCCGGCGCCGTCACCACCACCCGCTATGACGTGCTCGGCCGCCCGGTCGCGCTCACCGAGCCCGTCTCGGCCGGTCAGTCGATCACCACGACCTTCGGCTACGACGCCGCGGGCAACCGCACCCGTCTCACCGACGGACGCGGCAACACCACCGTCTACACGTTCAATGCCTGGGGCCTTCCCGAGAGCACGGTCGAACCGTCCACCACCGCCCACCCCGCCGCGGCGGACCGCACCTGGACCACCGCGTACGACGTGGCCGGGCAGGCCGTGAAGCTCACCGAGCCCGGCGGCGTGGTGAACACCCGCACCTTCGACCCGGCCGGGCGCGTGGTCCGCGAGAACGGCACCGGCGCGGAGACGGCCACCACCGACCGCGAGTTCGTCTACGACAAGGTCGGAAACCTGGTCCAGCACAACGCGACCGCCCTGGCGAGCCAGGCGTACACCTACAACGACCGGGGCCTGCTGCTCAAGGCGGGCACCGACCTGAACGCCCAGGCCCAGACCTGGGAGTACGACGCGGAGGGCCGGCAGACCAAGCGCTGGGACAAGTCCACCGGCACCACCTACTTCGGCTACAAGGCCGACGGCCAGCTGGACTGGGCGCACAACCTCCAGGCGAACTCGGACACTCGGAACTTTGTGACAATGTATCAAGTGGCAAATCAGTGGATGTATGACAATGCGGAAGATGAGGTTGTGAAATCCATTAAGAGTGGTGGGAGTGTTTTCGTTGAGGTGACTCCCGTCTATGGGAACAAGTCGTCGCCGATCCCTACCTCGGTGAATTTCTTCGCCTTCGGCTCTGTGGAGGTTAATTGCGAGATCATCAACAGTGCGGATTCGGCGGGAAGTAGCTGCAAATGAACCCCAGTCGCAGCAGTCCTCCGCCAGGGTTCGCGGCGCGCATGGTCAGCAACTGGCACTTGATGGGGTGGTGGTATTGAACTACGATGGCCTGCACCTGTCCTCGTTCAGTGGAGTGCTTAGACTTGTCACATCTTGACGGGATTTCTCGGATCTTTGGCGCGCCGTCGGCTCACGACTATCAGGCTGGCGCCTGGGGAGAGATTGAGGCGTATCTTGGATCGCACCTTCCTGGTGATTTCAAGGAATTTGTCGATGTCTATGGTCCGGGATTGATCTGTGGGGAGTTGGTAATTTTCCACCCTGAGGGCCCTGAGCCCCTCCTGTCGCGGATGACGAGAATTAATGATTCGTTCGGCCGGTCATGGAGAGCCGAGCCGGGCAGGTATCCGTTCAGTTTCTTCCCGAGTCCGGGTGGGCTTATCTCGTGGGGCTATGACCAGTCTGGGGATGAGCATTTCTTCTGGCCGTGTGACGAGAATCCGGATCAATGGAAGATCGTCACCAATTCGAACGGCATTGACCCTGTGGTTTTCGATGGCTCGTTCAGTGAATTCATCGTTAAGTTTGCACGGGATTTGCGGTATCTGGATCCCGATCCGGAAGTGATTGATTTCGATGAACTGGTTGAGTTCAGCGAGAGGCCGCGATTTTTTGAGCCGATAGGTGATTAGCTTGGCTGGTGCGCTGGTGCGAATTCGATATTTTCGGTGATGGCTTGCGAGGAGACGGGATATCTTCTCCTGTGATGGTCGGTCGATTGCTCGGCGTTCCAGAAGGCCGCGGGGATGTTGTCGACTGGGCTGCGCTGGAGAGGGAGACGGGCCTGCGCCTTCCCGCTGATTACCGGGACTTCGTCGCGGTGTTCGGCGGCGGTGAGCTGAACGAATACCTCGCGGTCCGCATCCCGCCGGCGGAAGGCCGCCCCGAGAGTCGGCTGCTGGACGGGCTCGGGTTCGATCCGCGGGAGGAACCGCAGACGGATGGCGGAGCAGGCGTCGTGGAGCTGTCGGAGGAAGACAGGCTTCTTCCCTTCGCGACGACCGTCAACGGTGACGTGGCGTTCTGGATCTGCGATTCGCTCGATCCCGAGAGCTGGGACGTCGTCGTCTTCAGGCGCCAGGTGCCGTACGGAACGGCCCCGTGGCGCCGGTACGGGATGGGCTTCGGCGAGTTTCTCGCCGGTGCTCTGGACGGGACGCTGCCCAATCCCTTCAGCGACGGTTCCTGGAACATTCCCCCGCACGGGTACCGGAACTGGCGGGAGGGCTGACGGCCTCGGGTTCGAGGGGCGGGACCGTCGGCCGGGTGGCGGGGACCTTGGACTCTGGGTGGACTGGGAGGGGGCGGGAAGGGTGGTGGTTGCGGCCGGGCTTCCACCCCGCCCGGCCGCATCCTGTTCGAGAACTGCCGGAGGTCGTCATGCCAAGGTCCGTCGTCGTCGGTGTCGATGGTTCGCCCGAGAGCCTTGCCGCGCTGGACTGGGCGGCGGAGGAGGCGGCGCGGCGGGGGTTGCCGTTGAAGGTGGTGCTCGCGTGGCCGACGGTGGTGACGCCGCTGTCGGTGCTGGGGACGGTGGATCTGGCGCGGCGACAGGCGGACGTGACCCTGCGTGATGCCGAGCTGAGGGTGCAGGAGCGGTGGCCGGAGCTGACGGTCCAGGCCGTCCAGGTGCCGACCGAGCCGGTGCGGGCGCTGGTCGACGAGGTGACCGGGGCGCAGGAGCCGGACGGGGCGCCGGCGGAGCTGCTGGTGCTGGGCTCGCGGGGGTTCGGCGCGGTGGCCGGGTTCCTGGTCGGGTCGGTGAGTCAGCGGGTGCTGGCCCGGACGGACTGCCCGGTGGTGCTGGTGCGCCGGGGCGAGGACGAGGAGGAGGCGGCCGGTCCGCGCGAGGTCGTGGTCGGCGTCGACCCGTTCGAGGGCGCCGAGGCGGTGCTCGCCCACGCCTTCGAGGTGGCGGAGCGGCGCGGGCTGCCGGTGCGGGCCGTGTACTCCTGGACGCTGCCGGCGACGTACCAGTACGCGGGCATCGCGGCCAGCGTCGACGTGACCGGCGAGATGCTGGTGTACGCGAAGGGCGAGCTGGCCCGGGTGGTCAAGCCGTGGAAGAGCAAGTACCCGCAGGTGGAAGTGGTCGAGGAGGCCGTGAACGCCCGCCCGGCCAAGGTGCTCGCCGACCGCGCCGCGAACGCGGAGCTGGTGGTGATCGGGCGGCGGGTCCGCCGGTCGCCGCTGGGCGCGCACATCGGCGCCGTCGCGCACGCCGTCCTGCACCACGTGCCCTGCCCGGTCGCCGTCGTCCCCTACGAGCGGGACGAGAAGCAGCAGGAGGCCGGCGATGAGTGACCAGGTGCTGGTGGGCGTCGACGGTTCGGAGGCGAGCCTGGCCGCCGTGGACGTCGCCGTCCACGAGGCCCGGCTGCGCGGCGCCGGGCTGCGGATCGTGCACGCGTTCATCTGGCCGCTGATGCGCGTCCCGCTCGGGCCGGCGCAGGACGGTCCGCCCGAGGGCGGGCTGCGGCACCAGGCGGAGGGCATCCTGGCGGACGCCCGGGCCCGCGCCGAGGCGCTGGACCCGCGGCTGGAGATCGCCACCGAGCTGGTCACCGGCGAGCCGCTGACCGTGCTCTCCCGCTGGTCGCGGGAGGCCGGCCTGGTGGTGGTCGGCAGCCGGGGGCTCGGCCGGTTCGGCGCCCTGCTGATCGGCTCGGTGGCCGTCCACCTGGCCGCGCACGCCGACTGCCCGGTGCTGATCGTGCGCGGCCGGCCGGACCCGGCCGGTCCGGTGCTGGCGGCGGTGGACGGCAGCGGGGTGGGCGCCGAGGCGCTCGGCTTCGCCTTCGCCGAGGCCTCCGCCCGGCGCGCCCCGCTGACCGCCCTGCACATCGCCCACCCGAGCACCAGCTGGCCCGACCAGGAGGAGCGGGTGCTCTCCGAGGCGCTGGCCGGCTGGCGGGAGAAGTACCCGGACGTCGAGCTGCGCTCCGAGGTCGTCGAGGCGCACACCCGGCCGGCGCTGATCGAGGCGAGCCGGGAGGCGCAGCTGCTGGTGGTCGGCGCCCGCGGCCGGGGCGGCTTCGCGGGCCTGCTGCTGGGCTCCACCAGCCAGGCGATGGTCCAGCACGCGCACTGCCCGGTGGTCGTGGTCCGCCACCCGTCGGAGCGGACCGCGGAAGGCTGATCCGCCGGACCTCCCGGGGGCCGCCGGCCCCGGGAGGTTTGGGCCGTTCCGCGCCGCGCAGAACAGGAGGCATGCGGGAGCGGCGGCACGGGCGGCTGATGGTCATCGTGGCGTGCCTGGGCGCCCTGACGGCGGCGCCGGCCGTGGTGCTCGCCCTCGGGATCACCGGCCCGTGGACGGTGGCGGCGGTGAGCGCGGCGGCCGCCGGCGCGGTGGCCCTGCTGGGGCTGTGGCAGGAGCGGTACCGGCAGGCGTTCAAGGCGGCCGACGACGACCGCGCCCGGGTCCTGAACGGCGCCCTGGTCCGCGCGGACGGCTCACTGCTCCGGGTCCGCGACGCGGCAGACCCGGTGCTGCTCGGCGTCCATCCGGCGCTCGCCCTCCAGCCCGAGGAGGGCGCGATCGACCGGGTCCCGGCCTACGTGCCCCGCGACGCCGACGCGGAGCTGCGCGAGTCGCTGGCCCGGGGCGGGTTCGTCCTGCTGGTGGGGGACTCGACGGCAGGAAAGTCGCGGTCGGCGTGGGAGGCGATGCGGGCCACGCTCGGTGACCACCTGCTGCTCGCGCCGAAGGACCGCGAGGCCCTGCCGGCGATCGTCGCGCTGGCCGCCCGGGAGCGCCGCTGCGTGCTCTGGCTCAACGACCTCGAAGGCTACCTGGGGCCCGGCGGGCTGCGGCGCGAGGACCTCGGGCGGCTCTTCGGCGCGGGAGGCCACCACCGCGTCGTCCTCGCCACCCTGCGGACGGCCGAGGAGGCCCTGCTGACCGGTGAGGACGACGACCGGGGCGCGCCCAAGCAGGCCGCGGAGGTGGTCCGCCAGGCCCACCGGGTCTACCTGCCCCGGCTGTTCAGCGCCGCCGAGACCGAACGGGCCCGGCTGCGCGCCTGGGACCGCCGGATCGAGAGCGCCCTCACCCTGGGCGGCGGGTACGGTCTCGCCGAGTACCTCGCGGCCGGCCCCGAACTGCTGCGGCTCTGGCAGGACGCGTGGAGCCCGAACACCAGCGCGCACGCTCCCGGGCACCCCCGGGCCGCGGCGCTGGTGACGGCGGCCGTGGACGTCCGACGGGCGGGGCACTCGGCCTCGATGCCCCGCGCACTCGTCGAGGCGGCGCACACGTACTACCTGGAGCGGTCCGGCGGCGACCGGCTGCGGCCGGAACCCCTGGACGAGGCCTGGGAGTGGGCGACCAGGCCGCGCCGGGCGACCACGGCGCTGCTCCAGCCGTCCGGGGACCACGTCCGGGTGTTCGACTACCTGCTGGACGTCACCCAGCGCGCCGCCGGACCGGCCGATCCCGTGCCCGAGCCCGTGGTGCGGCTGATCGTGACCGGCGCCGACCCCGCCGAGGCCGAACGGGCCGCCGCCACCGCCTACGCCCAGGGGCGGTACGAACTGGCGGTCGTGGGCTGGCGGCGGGCCGCCGCCGTGCCGGGGCCGGAGGCCTTGAACAGCCGCAACAACGCCGCGCGCGCCCTGCGGCGGCTGGGCCGGCTGCCCCAGGCGCTGGCCGAGCACCGGGCGGTGGCCGCCGCCCGCACCGACACACTCGGACCCACTCACCCCGACACCCTCATCGTCCGCGACAACCTGGCCAACGTGCTGCGCGACCTGGGCCGGGTCGAGGAGGCGGAGGCCGAGCACCGGGCGGTGCTGGGGCTGCTGACCGAGGTGCGCGGCCCGGACGACGCGTTCACGCTGTTCAGCAGGGACAACCACGCGGTCGCGCTGCGGGAGATGGGACGGGCGGCCGAGGCGGAGGCCGAGCACCGGGCGGTCCTGGAGATCCGCGAGCGCGCCCTGGAGGCCGATCACCCCGACACCCTGCGCACCCGTCACCACCTGGCGCTGGCGCTCCGCTCCCAGGGGCGGTCGGCCGAGGCCGGCGCGCTCCTGGCGTCCGTCGTGGCGGCCCGCACCAGGGTGCTCGGCCCCGGCCACCCGGACACCGCCGCCGCGGCGACCGATCTGGCCGCGAGTACCTGAACGGCGCCCGGGGCGACACACCCGGCCCGGGACACATCCGGCCCGGGCTCAGCCCAGCAGCCGCAGCCGGGTGGCCGCCACGCCCAGCCGGACGGTCTGGCCCCGGGCCAGGTCCAGCGCGTCGCCCTCCACGCCGTCGCCGAAGGCGACCAGCCGGTCCGACTCCACCGTCAGGACCAGCCGCCGGCCGGCGTCGAGCAGGCCGTGCACCCGGCCGGTGCCGGTGGCGGGGGAGGGCCAGGCCTCGCGGACGAACCAGGCGAGCGCCGGGGCGGTCGGCTCGGGCAGGGCGAGCGGGCCGCCGCGCTCCAGCCAGACGGAGCGGCACCAGCCGGTGCCGCCCGTCCCGGTGCCGACCAGGACGCCGGACGAGGCCTGCGGCTCGCCCTCGTCGGCCCCGCCCGGCCGGTCCTCGACCGCCAGCCGGTAGCGGGCCGTCTGGTGGCCGGGCTGGCCGACGTACACCTCGTTGAGGGCGAGCAGCCGCTGGGTGTCGTCGGCGACCGCCTCGACCATGGTCCGCTCCTCCGCGCGCCGGTCGGCGCCCGGGCCGACGGCGGCCGGCAGCAGCCGCGCCAGGTGCTCGGCGCGGTGCCGGACCAGCACGCCCGGATTGCGGCCGGGCTCCGCGTCCACGCCGATCACCGGCTGGCCGGCCAGGTACTTGGCGACGTTGGCGACCAGGCCGTCCTGGCCGACCACGACCACCACGTCCTCCGGTTCGAACAGGAACCGCGACAGGTCGGCGCGCTCCACCCGGGTGCGCCGCCAGTCGAGCGGCACCGCGCCGGCCGCCTCGGCGAGCGCCAGTTCCTGCCGCCGGTGGCGCAGCTCGATCTCCTCGACCGACCGGCCCCGGCTGCTCAGGAAGTACGCGGCCTGGCCGGGCGTGCCGTGGTGGGCGAGCAGCTCCTGGTACTCGGTGCGGCGGTGGACCAGGACCACCCGGGGTGCGAGCGTCACCGCCCGGCCCCCTCGCCGGTGGTCGCGCCGAGCTTGGCGAGCAGGCCGGTGAGCACGTCCGGGGTGAGGGTCAGGCTGTCGATCCGCGGCAGGTGCTCGGCGAGGCGCATCAGCGCGAGCGCCCGCAGCACCGCCGGGTCGGCCTGCTGGTGGGCGGCCAGCCAGGCCGCCTCGGCGGCGGCCCTGGCCTCGCCGAGGGCGCGGGCGGCGTCGGCCTCGGCACCGGCCAGCCGGGTGCGGCGCTGCGCCTCGGCGTCGGTGCGGATCCGGTCGGCGACCGCCTCGTCCTCGGCCTTCAGCCGGCTGTTGGCGCCCTGCTGGGTGATCAGCTGCTCCTCGCGCCGGGCGAGCTCGATCCGGTTGGCGAGCTCGTTCTCGGCGATGCCGCGCTCGTGCTCGACGGCGACGGCGCGCCGTTCGAAGGTGGCCCGGTCGGCCTCCTGCTGGACCAGTTCGCGGGCGGGGGTGCGCAGCGCGCGCTCCACCTCCGGTTCGGGGCGCAGCGCGACCACCCGGACGGCGATCACGGCGAGCCCGGTCTCGGCGAGCCGCGGCTCGGCGGCGAGTCCGGCGGCCATCCGTTCGCGGACGGCGGTGACGCCGTCGGCCAGGGCGGCGGCGAGCGGGGTGCGGGCGAGCAGGCCGAGCGCGTGCTGCTGGGCGGTCTCGGTGAGCAGGGTGGCGAGCTGGTCGAGCGGGGCGGAGCGCCAGCTGCCGGTGTCGGGGTCGATGCCGAAGTCGACGCGGGCGGCGGCGGTGGCCGGGTCGGTGATCCGGTAGGTGAGGGTGCCCTGGACGGTGACGTCCTGGAAGTCGGCGGTGCGGGCGTGGAAGAGCATGGCCAGCTCGCGGTCGTCGACCGGGACTTCGGAGAGCACGGCGCTGAGCGGGCGGAACCAGAAGGCGAGGCCGGTGCCGTCGTGGGCGAGGCGGCCGCGCCGGACGTGGCGGATGTGGGCGGTGGGCAGGGCGCGCAGGTGGCGCAGCCCGAAGCGCTTGGTGATGTCGGCCATGATCAGCTCCTTGTCGTCATGGTGACGATATTGGGAAGCCCCATTTCTCGTCAAGATGACGAAAAAGGGTCGGCCGGTTCCGCCGCCGCGGTCGTGGGAGGATCGGGCGATGCTGAGGACGCGAACGACGAGGCTCCCCGCCGCGCTGGCCGCGGCCTGTGTGACCGCCGTGGTCGCCGCCACCGCCGTGGTCGGCGCCGTGCCGGCCCGCGCCGCGGACCGGGACGGCCAGGTGTTCACCATCGGGGACCCGCGGATCACCGAGTCCAGCGGCCTCGCGGCCAGTCAGCGGCACCCCGGCGTCTACTGGACGCACAACGACAGCGACGACGGCCCCTACGTCTACGCCGTCGACTCCCAGGGCCGGACCGTCGCCACCGTCACCCTGCGCGGCGTGGAGCCGCGCGACGTCGAGGCGATCTCGCTCGGCCCGGACGGCCGGCTCTACGTCGGCGACCTCGGCGACAACCTCGGCGGGAAGTGGCCCGAGGTCTGGATCTACGCCTTCGCCGAGCCCGCCGAACTCCACGACCAGACCGTGCAGGTGACCCGTTACAAGGTCCGCTACGAGGACGGCCCGCGCGACGCCGAGGCCCTGATGGTCCACCCGGTGACCGGCCGCGCCTACATCGCCAGCAAGAAGCAGGGCGGCGGCGGCCTCTACCAGGGCCCGGAGCAGCTCTCCCCGAGCGGCGTCAACACCTTCCGCCGGATCGCCGACGCCCCGTGGACCACCGACGGCGCCTTCTCGCCGGACGGCACCCGGCTGGTGCTGCGCGGCTACTTCTCGGCCACCCTCTACCGCTGGAAGGACGGCGCGCCGAGCGGCGGGGAATCGCTCTCCGTGCCCTTCCAGCGCCAGGGCGAGTCGGTGACCTTCACCGCCGACGGCCGGGCGCTGCTCTACGGCACCGAGGGCAAGGACAGCCCGGTCTCGCGGTCGACGCTGGACGGCGACCGGCTCCCCGACTCGGTCAAGCCGCTGCCGAGCCCCACGCCGACCCCGGCCCCGGGGACGGACGGGGCCGCCCCGGCGCCCTCCGGCGCGGGGGCCGCGCCCTCGAAGAAGGCCGAGGGCGACTCGTCCTCGGCCGGCGCGGGGGACCAGACGCTCGGGGTGCTGTTCCTGCTCGCGGTGGCGGGCGCGATGTTCGGACTGCGGCGCAAGAAGCGCGACGGCTGACACCCGGGCTGCCCGAGAGGGCCGAGAGGGCCGAAAGGGCAGGACGGGACGGTCGGACGGGACGGCTGGGCGGGGCGGACGGGCGCGGCCACCGGACCGCTCGGACCGCCCGCGCCGACCGGAACACGCCTGGTCGCGGCCGCACCGACCGGAGTCGGAGGTCGGCGAACGACCCCCCTCCTATCCGGCCGCACCCCCGGCCGTTGGTCATGCCACGCCCAACAGCGCCGATCTGTCGCCGATTTGTGACACGGCTTGGCCAACACCGGCCCCACAGGCGGTTTTCGTGGACGTAGTGTTCCGACTATGTCACGGAGAAGCCGCCGCACGCCCTCCCCGGAGCCCCTCGACACCTGGGTGCCGCGCCCCCGGCGCCGGGAGACCCCGCTCGGCCTGCTCGGCCACGGCGTGAAGTTCCTCGGCTACAGCACCCTCGCCGGGGTGCTGCTGGCGGGCCTCGTGCTGCCGGCCGCGGGCGCGCTCGGGCTCGGGATGAAGGGCGGTGTGGAGGAGTTCGACACCATCCCCGACGACCTGAAGACCCCGCCGCTGACCCAGGCCAGCTGGATATTCGACGCCAAGGGCCAGCAGATAGCCAAGGTGTACGAGCGCGACCGCCGGGTGATCACCGCCGAGGAGATGGGCCCGCTGATACGCCAGGCCCAGGTGGACATCGAGGACGCGCGCTTCTACGAGCACGGCGCCGTCGACCTCAAGGGCGTCCTGCGGGCGATCACCAAGAACGCGGAGAGCGGCACCGCCATGCAGGGCGCCTCGACCCTGACGCAGCAGTACGTGAAGAACGTGAACGTCGAGAAGGCCGGCGACGACGCGGCGGCCGTCCGCGAGGCCCAGCGCAAGACCCTGGGCCGCAAGGTGCAGGAGCTCAAGTACGCCATCAAGCTGGAGGAGGAGCTGACCAAGGACCAGATCCTCACCAACTACCTGAACATCACCTACTACGGCCAGCAGGCGTACGGCATCCAGGCGGCGGCCCAGCGCTACTTCAGCAAGAACACCAAGGACCTCACGGTCGCCGAGGCGGCCACCCTGGCGGGGCTGGTGCAGAACCCCTCGCAGTTCGACCCCAAGGCCCACCCCGAGGCCTCGCGCAAGCGCCGCGACGTCGTGATCGACAAGATGGTGGAGAACAGGCACCTCACCCCCGAGCAGGCCAAGGAGGCCAAGACCGGGCCGGTCGTGCTGCACTACCAGGCGCCGCAGAACGGCTGCATCACCGCCGACGCGGGCATGGGCTTCTTCTGCGACTACGTCAAGCACGTGATCAAGCAGGACCCGGTCTTCGGCAAGACCGCCGCCGAGCGCAAGAAGCTGTGGGACATGGGCGGACTGTCGATCCACACCACCCTGGACCCGGTCAAGCAGGCGGCCGCGCTGAAGGCGGTGACCACGAAGGTCAAGGTCACCGACGACGTGTCGGCGGCGATCACCATGGTGGAGCCGGGCACCGGCAGGATCCTGGCGATGGCCCAGACCCGCCCGTACGGGATCGACCCGAACAAGAGGCAGACCGTCGTCAACTACAACGTGGACGCGGCGATGGGCGGCGGCAACGGCTTCCAGCCGGGCTCCAACTTCAAGCCGATCGTGGCCGCCGCGGGCCTGGAGACGGGGCTCACCTCCACCCAGTCCTACTCGTCGCCGAACAAGATGGACTGGCCGACGATGAGCACCTGCGACGGCACCTGGAAGAACCTGGAGAAGGGCAAGAAGGGCGGCACCATCCCCAACGAGTCGGCGGGCGAGGTCGGCCCGTACGAGCTCAAGGAGGCGATGGCGCTCTCGGTCAACACCTACTTCGTGCAGATGGAGCAGGAGATCGGCCTCTGCGCGGTCAAGCAGATGGCCAACAAGCTCGGCGTGCTGACCAAGGCGAGCGGCAAGCCGCTGGAGGAGCTGCCCGCCCTGGGCCTGGGCACCCAGGAGGTGAGCCCGCTGGTGATGGCCAACGTCTACGCGACCTTCGCCAACCGCGGCACCTACTGCACCCCGGTCGCGATCAGCGGCATCACCACGGTCGACGGCAAGGACGTCCCGGTCAGCCCCGCCAAGTGCGAGCGGGTGTTCTCCGAGGGCACCGCCGACGTCATCAACACCGTGCTGCTCGGCGTCACCGAGAAGGGCGGCACCGGGCGCGACCTCGGCCTGGACGACGACCGCCAGATCGCGGGCAAGACCGGCACCTCCGACGAGAAGAAGTCCGCCTGGTTCAGCGGCTACACCGGCAACCTCGCCGCCTCGGTCTGGCTGGGCGGTCCGGCCGGCGGCGTGAAGATGAAGAACATCCGGATCGGCGGCAAGTGGTTCGACGAGGTCTTCGGCGCCACCGGCCCGGGGCCGATCTGGCAGATGGCGATGAACGACGCCGTCCGGGGCATGCCGGAGAAGGAGTTCGAGACCGTCTACATCCCCAACCCGGCGCCGAAGCGCGACCCTTCCGCCAGCCCGGGCTCGGGCAGCGGCTCGCCGGGCGGCTCCGCGACCGACGCCCCGACCTGGCCGGGGCGCCCGCAGAACCCGGGCCGGCCGACGCGCAACCCCAACCCGAGTCCCCGGACCACGCAGCAGCCGCAGCAGCCGCAGCAGGACCAGCAGCCGCAGGGCGAGGAGCAGCACCAGGACGGCTGAACCGGCCCGCCCCCGTACGCGGCACCGAGCCCGCACGGCACCGAGCCCTGGAACGTCCGTCGACGTTCCAGGGCGCGGTCGCGCTCACCGGGCGCAGGGTGCGGCGGGCCCGTCGGGCCCCGGCGTCAGTTCACGCCCTTGGCCGCCCAGAAGTCCTGGCGGGCCAGCACGCTGCTGTCCGTCTGGTCGGTGAAGAAGCCGTCCACGCCGAGCTCGTACAGGTACTTCGCCCACCCGATCGCGTCGCCGTACGCGTTCGGGTCGGTGCCCCGGCGGTAGTCCAGCGGCAGGAAGGCGTTCTCGTTGCGCACCGTGTACGGGTGCAGCAGCAGGCCGGCCGCGTGCGCGTCCTTGACCAGGGTGGTCGGCGGCAGCAGCCTGCCGGTCGCGTCGACGGGCGCGATCAGCGTGGTGGTCGGGCCCAGGCCGTGCGCGAAGGAGGCGATCCAGCGCAGGTTCTCGGGCTTCACCAGGTCGGCCACGGTGCGCTTGTCGCCGGACAGCACGAAGTCGTACGGCTGGCTGGTCGGGCCGCTGAGCAGGAAGACCTTCGGGTTGTCGACCAGCTTGGCGAGCCGCTGCAGGCTGCTCGGCTCGAAGGACTGCAGGATCGCCCGGCCGTTGCGCCCGGCCAGGCCGGTGCGGCGCAGCTCGTCGGCGAGGCGCTCCTCCAGCGGCAGGCCGATCGAGCGGAAGTAGCTCGGGTGCTTGGTCTCGGGGTAGACCCAGACGTCCCGGCCCAGCTCGCGGCCGCGCTTGCGGGCGAAGTCGGCCACCTCGCGGAAGGTCGGCACGGCCCAGCGGCCGTCGTAGAGCGTGTTGCGCTGGCGCTGCTGCGGCAGCCGCTCCTTGGCGCGCAGGGTGCGCAGCTCGGCGAGCGTGAAGTCCTCGGTGAACCAGCCGGTCTGGGCGGCGCCGTCGATCGTCTTGGTGGTGCGGCGGGCCGCGAACTCCTTGTGGTCCGCGACGTCCGTGGTCTCCGCGATGTTGTTCTCGTGGCGGACCACCAGGTGGCCGTCCTTGGTGGGGACCAGGTCCGGCTCGATGACGTCCGCGCCCAGCTGCAGCGCCAGGTCGTAGGAGCCCAGGGTGTGCTCCGGGCGGTAGCCGGGGGCGCCGCGGTGGCCGACGATCAGCGGGTGCGGCAGGCGGTCCAGGCCGGTGCCGGTGCGCACCGGCGGGCGGGTGCCGGTCGCGCGGCTGGCGGCGACGCCGCGCTCGTCGGCGGCACCGTACTGCTCGTCGCCCGGCTGGTCCCCGGCGGGGGCGGCGAAGGCCTCGCCGGCGCCGGCCGCGAGGGCCGCCGCGCCGAGCCCGGCCGCCCCGGTGGCCCGCAGGAAGGTCCGGCGGGAGGAGGCGGTGGCGTCGGCGGACTCCGCCGGGGTGCTGCCGTCGGACGGACGGTACGTCATGGATGCTCCTAGCTCGCGCTGATGGCGTCGCGGTGTGAGTGCCGCCCGCAGACTAGGAGCAGCGGCGCCCGGCCGGGTGGCCGTCGGGCGAACTGCGGGAGAAGTTCCTGCACCCACCGCCCTTCGCGCGCAGGGGGGGGCGCGCACCGGGGAGGCCGCCCGCGCGCACAGGGAAGGCCGGCCGCGGTCACGCACCGCGGCCGGCCTCCGGTCCGGGGTGACGGACCTGTGCGGGGCCTCCCGGCCGCCGGGCCCGGCCAGGGACGAGGCGGGGTCGGCGGTCCTCCGGGAGGTGGTCCCCAGGGGTGGTGGATCGCCTCGATTCTGCTCGGATGCCCGGGCGCCCCGCCATCCCCGGATTCTGGGATGGCGGGATCCCCGGATCCCGGGACGGCGAGGCGCCCGCGGACCCCGGCGGCGGATCGTCCGCTCAGAGCGCGGCCAGCAGCTCCCGCCCCAGCGGCCAGTCGCCCAGTCCCGAGTCGGAGTTGAGGTGCCCGAAGGCGCCCGGCTCGACGTACCGCGCGCCCCAGGCCTCGGCGAACCGCCGGGCGCGCGCCGCGCTGACCCACGGGTCGTCGGTGCTGGAGACCACGGTGGCGGGGAACGGCAGCCGGGACAGTGCCACCGGGCGGAAGCCCAGCAGCTCGGGGACGTCCGCGTGGTCGACGTCGGCGGGTGCGACCAGCAGCGCGCCGCGCACGGCCGCCGTCCGCCCGGCCGGCGCCGCGGCCGCCCAGCGGGCCACCGTCACGCAGCCGAGGCTGTGCGCCACCAGTACCACCGGCCCGCCGGCCGCCGCCGCGGCGACCGCCGCGTCCACCCGCTCCACCCAGGCCTCGGGCTCGGGGCGGTCCCAGTCGTCCTGCTGCACCCGGACGAACGCCGCCGGGTCGGCGGCCTCCCAGCGGCTCTGCCAGTGGGCCGGTCCGGAGTTCTGGTAGCCGGGCAGGACGAGGTAGGTGGTGCGGTCCGACATCGGGGCGGGATCCCTCCGGGGCGGTCACGGGGACGGACACGACGACGCCGGGGCGCGGAAGGCGCGCCCCGGCGTCGGGTCGAGGGCGAGGAAAGCGGAAGGACTAGTTCAATGGTGGGAGAAGGAAGCCCCTCCATGGCCTCGCCGGGTCCCACGCTACCAGTCAGGCGGGGACCAGGTCGCGCAGGTTTCCGGGGGTGACGACCCGGGAGCCGGGGTGCAGTCCCTCCGGCCGCTCCAGGCCGATGTACGTCACCGGGCCGGCCGGGACCGCACCGCCGTCCCACAGCGTGACGGCGGCGGCCCGCTCCCGCATCAGCCCGGTGAGGTGGCGGACCGTGAGGTAGTCGCGCTCGACGACGCCGCGCAGCAGCACCGCGACCGACACCCGGTTCCCCTCGACCCGGTTGGCGCTGGGCTTGCCCGCGAGGTGGAGGTGCAGCCACTTGGCGCGCCAGCCGCCGTCGGCCCCGCGCAGGAACGCCAGCGGCAGGGCCACCCGGCCGGGGCCGCGCAGGTCCGACTTCATCCGCACGGTGCGGGCCTCGAAGGGCCGCCCCGCCTGCTCGCCGTCCCGCAGCATGAAGCCGAAGAACGACTCCTCCACCTCCTCGAAGCCCTCGCCGGAGAAGATGTTCACCTGCGGGACGATGTACGCGCCGCGCACCGCGTCGAGCCGGAGGTTGATGAACTCCGAGGCGCCCTCGGGTGCTTCGGTGATGTCCCCCGAGTGCTCGCCCCCGACGTCGGTGAGGGCCGTGTACGAGAGCCAGGAGACCGTCTCGTAGGACTCGTCCAGCATCAGCGCCGACAGGTCGAAGTCGGTGTCGCGCCCGGTCTGCCGCCAGTGGACGAAGAAGCGCAGCAGCTCGCCGTCGACCGGGGAGAGCGAGCCGCGGGGCAGCACGCCCAGGCCGGCGGACGTCGCCTTGCCGCTCAGCGGGAGGGCGACGTCGAGGACGGCCGGGTCGATCAGCAGGTGCCCCGGATTCGGGAGGCGGCGGATCGTTTCGGCGTCCAGGGCGGCGATCAGGCGCCCGCACTCGGCGGCCGGCAGCGGCGCCCGGGTGTCGGCGGTGACCCAGGCGCGGCCGAGGCGGTTGACGAAGACCCGCCGGGCCTGCGCTCCGTCGGGGCGGCGGTTCTGGAGGTGCTCGCGGACCGACAGCAGCACCCGGCCGGCCGCCTGCCCGGCCGCCGCCTCGGCGGCGGCCACGACGGCCTCGCGCTGCTCCCGCGTGGCGCAGGCCCGCAGCAGGCGGTCGAGCGCGCGGAACAGCTTCCCCGGGGCGGCGGACAGCAGCCGTACCGCCGCGGTGACGTCCTGTGCGCCGAGCGCCTCCTCGACCCGGCTGTCCAGGGAGCGCGCCTCCCGCTCGCCCCGGGCGACGGCGAACACCTCGGCGGCGTGCGGCCAGCGGGGGTACTCGTGCGGGTGGAGCCGCTCGCCGAGGCGCTTGAACGGCTCGCGGTGCGCGCCGACGTCGGCCAGCTTGGCCGGGGCGGCGGCGACGACCGCGTCCAGGCCCGCGAGCAGCGCGCGGCGGACCGGCCGGGGGAACGCCCGGAACCGGGTCGGCTCCGCGAGCGTGACGTCCCCGTCCGACAGGGCGCAGGCGAGGCGGAGCACGTCGGTGACGGTGTCCAGCAGCAGGTCCGCGCCGGCGTCGAGGCGGGCGCGGTTGACGACGGCGCGGTTCTCCCGGACCGGGATCGCCTCGGGCTGCGGACCGTGCACGCGGTGCCCGGCGAGTTCGCCGAGGTCCCGCAGGGCCTGCTCGCCCAGCGGGGTGGCGCTGCCCGCCAGCGCCAGGTACAGGGCGCTGGCCTCGTCCTCCAGCGCGCCGCCGGGGTGCAGGACGGTCAGCCGGTCGCCGGCGGCGGCGATCAGCTCGTCGTGGGCGGCGAGCATCTCGGCGTAGGCGTGCCGGTAGCGGCCGTAGCCGGGCAGCGTCAGCAGGTCGAGCACACCGGCGCCGAGCTGGGCGAGGGTGCGGTCGCGCGCGCCGTCGTCGGCGAGCGCCTCGGCGATGCGTTCCATCCAGAAGTCGACGGTGTCCGGCACGTTGGCGGGGAAGTCGATGAAGTAGACGTTGTGCCCGACGTGGTCGCCGACCAGTTCGCGCACGGTGGCCAGGGTGCGGGCGGCGGTCGCGCGGACGGTCTCCCCGCTCAGCCCCGACAGCCGCTCCAGGGCCCCGCCGGAGAGCTTGAAGCCCACGGACATCAGCGCGGCGTCGAACTGGCGCGCCGCGGCCTCGCCGTTCCCGGCCGGACCGTCGGGGACGGGCAGGCGGAAGGTGTGCCGGACGACCATGGATTCGAGGCGGTGAGGCATTCCGCCATGATCCCAGAGCCGCGCGGACCGCCGCACCCGGGTTTCGCGGTGCCGGGCCGCGACCGGCCGCGACGGGGAGGCGACCAGGCCGGGGGCGCGCGCCCGGGGTGAATGCGCCGTGTCCGGACGGTGCGCGCCGTTGCGTGGCGGCACCGGGTGCGGGAGGTTGGTGCGGCCCCGGGCCGAAGGCCTCCGGCCCGGGGCCGTAAAGCCTTTTGACGGTCGCTCAGATTAGGAGGGATGTCGGCGATGGCATCGAAGATCCTGCTCGTCACCGGGGACGCCGCGGAGTCGCTGGAGGTGTTCTACCCGTACCAGCGGCTGCGCGAGGAGGGCTACCAGGTCGACATCGCGGCACCGGCGAAGAAGCGGCTCCAGTTCGTGGTGCACGACTTCGTCGAGGGCTTCGACACCTACACCGAAAAGCCGGGCTACACCTGGCCCGCCGACCTGGCGTTCGCCGAGGTCGACCCGGCCGACTACGCGGCGCTGGTGGTCCCGGGCGGGCGCGCCCCCGAGTACCTGCGCAACGACCCCGAGGTGCAGCGGATCGTCCGGCACTTCTTCGAGGCCGAGAAGCCCGTCGCCCAGATCTGCCACGGCCCGCTGGTGGCGGCCGCCGCCGGGGTGCTCGGCGGGCGGACCAGTGCCGCCTACCCGGCCCTGGAGCCGGACGTGAAGGCGGCGGGCGCGACCTACGTGGACGGCGAGGCGGTGGTGGACGGGGTGGTGGTCTCGGCCCGGGCCTGGCCCGACCACCCGGCGTGGCTGCGGGCGTTCATCGAGGTCCTGCGGGTCAAGGCCCCGTTGGCCTGAGGGTCAGGGCCCCGCTGGCCTGAGGGTCAGGGCCCCGCCGGCCTGAGCCCGGCGGGGGAGCGGGCGCCCCCGAGAACGTCTCGGGGGTGGCCCCGGGCAGGCCTCGGGGGCGGGCCCCTCCCTGAGGGGGAGCGGCGCGCCGCGGGAAGCTCGGTCAGAGGTCTGACGACCCGCGCGGCACCGCCTGTCAGAGTGTCAAATGCCGAGATCGGCACGGGTGTTGTGGGCACCCGGTGGCACCGGAGCAGGAGGACGCATGAGCATGGCGCAGCACACGGGCGAAACGGGTCCGGGCGGTCGCGGGGGCGCGGGACGACGGCGGCGCGGTACGGCCGTACGGGTCGTGGCGCTGGCGCTGGCGGGCGCGGGCCTGGTGGGCGTGACGGCCCCGGCGGCCGGCGCCCTCGGCACGGCGGGACCGAGCGGGGTGGTGACGGTGACCAGCACACAGGACACGGCGCGGGACGCCGCCGACCGGGGGCCGCGCAGGGGCGTCGACACCAAGGCCCTGAACGCGGCGCTGAACGACCTCGTCGACTCCGGCGGCGTCTCCGCCGCGCTGGCCCGGGTCGGCGACCACGGCCGCACCCTGTGGAAGGGCGCCGCCGGTGTCGCCGACCGCACCACCGGCGCCCCGGCCACCGCGGACGGCCGGTTCCGGATCGGCAGCGTGACCAAGACCTTCGTCTCCACCGTCGCCCTCCAACTGGTCGCCGAGGGCCGGATCGGCCTGGACGACCCGGTGGAGCGCCTGCTGCCGGGCGCGGTGCCGAACGGCGCGGACATCACCCTGCGCCAGCTGCTCGGCCACACCAGCGGGGTGTTCAACTACACCGAGGACGACGCCTTCGACACCGCGCGGCCCGACGTGATCGAGCAGTGGCTGGAGTCCGGCCGCTACACCCGCTGGACGCCGCAGCAGCTCGTCGCGCTGGCCAACGCCCACCCGGCGTACTTCGCGCCGGGCCAGGGCTTCCACTACTCCAACACCAACTACGTCCTGGTCGGACAGATCATCGAGCGGGCCACCGGCCGCAGCTGGCAGCAGGAGGTGGAACGCCGCGTCATCCGCCCGCTGGGCCTGACCGGTACCTTCATGCCCGACCACGCGACGGGCATCCCCGGCCCGCACGCGCACGGCTACTTCGACCTGCCCACCGGTCCGGCCGACGTCACCGAGCTGGACCCGAGCATGGCGGGCGCCTCCGGCGCCGGCATCTCGACCACCGCCGACCTCAACACCTTCATCACGGCCCTGATCGGCGGCCGGCTGCTGCCCCGCCCGCAGCTCGCGGCGATGATGGCGGCCACCCCGCAGAGCGAGGGCCGGTACGGCCTCGGCCTGGAGCGGGCGACCACGGACTGCGGCGTGCTCTGGGGCCACACCGGCGGCATCCCCGGGTACAGCACCGTCCTGTACACCAGCGGCGACCTGCGCCGGCAGCTCGCGGTCTCGATGAACGGCAAGGGGCTGTCGACCCCGCCGGCCACCCGGGAGGCCTACGAGAGGCTGGAGGCCGCCGGGACCTGCACCGGCTGACCCCGGCCGATCCCGGCGGGCCACCCGGCCACCGGACCGGCCGGGCGGGGATGCCATCATGGCCCGCACCCGAGGGCCCGTCGTCGCGAGGAGGACGAGAGAGATGGCAGAACCGCTGATCGCCGAGGTCGGGGGCCGGGTGCCCGCCGTCGACCCGGGCGCCTTCGTCGCACCGAACGCCGTCGTGGTGGGCAGTGTGACGGTCGGCGCCGGGGCCAGCGTCTGGTACGGCGCGGTGCTGCGCGGGGACGCCGAGACGATCACGGTCGGGGCGGGCAGCAACGTCCAGGACAACTGCACCCTGCACGCCGACCTGGGCTTCCCGCTGGTGATGGGGGAGCGGGTCTCGGTCGGCCACAACGCCGTGCTGCACGGCTGCGTGATCGAGGACGACGTCCTGGTCGGGATGAACGCCACCGTGCTCAACGGCGCCCGGATCGGCGCGGGCTCGCTGGTCGCGGCGGGCGCCGTGGTGCCGCAGGGCATGCGGGTCCCGCCCGGCTCGCTGGTCGCCGGGGTGCCCGCCAAGGTCCGCCGCGAGCTGACCGGGGAGGAACGGGCCGGCATCGTCTTCAACGCGGAGGGCTACCTGCTGCTGGCCGACGGCCACCGGGAGCTCCGCCCGCTGCCGCCGGCCCCGTCCGCCTGAGGCGTCTCAGCTGCCCGCGCGGACCCGGTCCTCCGGGGCCGGCGCGGGCCCGGGCACCCGGGCCGCGGCGCCGCCCCCGGCGACCACGACCGTCGCCGGCCGCCCGCGCCGCCGGTCGGCGGCCCAGGCGGCCACCGCGATCGCCGCTCCCGAGGCCGCCAGGCCCGAGCCGACCAGCGGCGGCGAGGTCCAGCCCAGGCCGGCGTCCAGCGCCAGCCCGCCGAAGAACGCGCCCTGGGCGTTGGCCAGGTTGAACGCGCCCTGCACCGTCGCCGAGGCCAGCGTCGGCGCGCTGCGCGCCTCGCGCATCACCAGCGTCTGCACGGCCGGGACGATCGCGAACCCGAACAGCCCGACCAGCACCACCGTCACCGCCGCCGACCACTCGCTGCGCGCGGTCACCGCGAACAGCGCCAGCACGGCGGCGAGCAGGACGAACGCGGCGCACACGGTCGGTCGCAGCGCGCGGTCCGCCGCGTACCCGCCGAGCAGGTTGCCGATCGTCATCCCCACCCCGAACAGCGCCAGCACCAGGGTCACCGAGCCGGTGGCGAAGCCGGAGACCTCGGTGAGCAGCGGGGTGATGTACGAGTAGCAGGCGAAGAAGCCGCCGCAGCCGAAGACCACCGTGGCCAGCGCCAGCCAGAGCTGACCGCTGCGGAACGCGCCCAGCTCGTGCCGCAGGCCCGCCTGGGCGGGGGAGGGCAGCACCGGGACGAGCCGGGCGATCGCCGCCGCCCCGGCCGCGCCGATCGCGACCACCACCAGCATGGTCGCCCGCCACCCCAGGTGCTGGCCGAGCAGCGTCGCGGCCGGGACACCGACGACATTGGCGAGGGTCAGGCCGGAGAACATCACCGCGACCGCCCGGGCCCGCTTGTCCGGGGCCACCAGCTCGGCGGCCGCGACCGCCCCGGCGCCGAAGAACGCCCCGTGCGGCAGCCCGGTGACCAGCCGGGCGGCGGCCAGCGTCCAGAAGTCGGGGGCGAGCGCGCAGAGCAGGTTCCCGAAGGCGAAGAAGGCGGCCAGGGCGACCAGCACCGCCTTCCGGGGCCGCCCGGCGGCGAGCGCGGTGAGCAGCGGCGCCCCGATCACCACGCCGATCGCGTAGGCCGAGATCAGCCAGCCGGCCTGCGGGATCGAGACGTCCAGGCTGTCCGCCACCTGGGGGAGCAGCCCCATGGCGGCGAACTCGGTGGTTCCGATGGCGAACGCGGTGACGGCCAGGGCGACCAGCGCGAGAGGCAAGGGGGTACTCCGGGTGGGGGCGGGGAGGGGAGGAATCGGGTTTGTCCGGCCGAAATCCTAATCCGAATCCCCGTGCGACCGGATGACGCGCCCGTGTGGTGCGCACGGCGGTCCGGTGACGGACGGGGGTCGCCTCCCGGACGCCCGCGCGGGAGACTGGGGTCATGTGCCGCAGTATCAAGACGCTCAGACCGCCCGTGACGCCCGACGCCACGGAGGAGGACTACCGCGCGGCCGCGCTCCAGTACGTGCGCAAGGTGTCCGGGTTCCGGGTGCCGGCGGCGCACAACCGCGAGGCCTTCGACCGGGCCGTGGAGGCCGTCGCCGAGGCCACCGCCCGGCTGCTCGACGAGCTGGAGGTCCGCGGTGCCCCCGCCCGTCCGTCCCGGGCCGCCGCCTAGGCACGGACCGGGTCGAACAGGGACCAGGAGGTCGGTGATGAGCCCCGTCACCCGTTACGCACTCACCTTCCCGGGGACTCCCGGCACCCAGGCCCCGCAGGACGTGGTCGTGGTCGCGCGCACCAGCGCCACCGGGCCGGGCGGACACCCGGTCTACGAGGACGCCAGCGGCATCGTCCGGGCCGAGATCAGCGACGCCGGGGAGGTCCGGATGCTCGCCACCGGCGGCCACCAGACGCCGCACTGCCCGGTGCACGCCCAGCCGCTGCCCTGAGTCCTGCCTCTCAGTCCCGCCCCTGAGTCCCGCCTCTCAGCCCCGCCTCTCAGTCCCGCCCCGGGTACCCGCACCGGTGACAGCGGCGCGCCCCGTCGGGCACACTCGCGGCATGACCACAGCACGCTGGCAGGGCGCCGTCGTCGCCGAGAGCGAGGACACCGTCGTCGTCGAGGGCAACCACTACTTTCCGGCCGACTCCGTGCGCACCGAGTACCTGCGCCCGTCCGACACCACCACCGTCTGCGGCTGGAAGGGCACCGCGGAGTACTACTCCCTGCACGTCGACGGCGCGACCAACCCGGACGCGGCCTGGTACTACGCCGACCCCGACCCCGCGGCCGAGCACGTCCGCGGCCGGGTGGCCTTCTGGCGGGGCGTGGAGATCACCGACTGAACCGGCGGCCCGGCGCCGGCCGGCGGGGCCGGTGGGCGGGGCCGGTCGGCGCCCCGGTACACGACCGTCGTCGTCCTGTCGCAGGACCGCGACACCCCCGGGGCGTATCGCGCCGCGCCGCCGGGTACGGCCACACCATGGCAATCTTCAGGAAGCCGGGACGCCCCGGGCAGCCCGAGCCCACCCCGGACCGCCTCGCCGACGAGCTGGCCGGCCTGGTCGAGGAACTCGAACCCGGCGAGTCCGCAGAGGGCGGCCCCGGCGGGCTCGCCGAGTACCGGGCGGAGACCGAGCGCGGCCGGCGGCGCGGCGCCCGGCTGGTCGGCGCGATCGCCCGCCGGCTCGGCACCGGCGGCCGGGTCGCCGCCAAGGGCGCCGCGGTCGGCGGCCGCGCCCTCACCGAGCAGCTGCTCCAGACCGCCCCGCGCATCCCGATCCGCAGCCTCGCCACGCTGCGTGCCCAGCACCCCGGCGCCGCCGACCCGGAGAAGCTGGCCGATCTGCTGATCACCGGCGCGAGCCGGGCCTCCAGCGCGCTCGGCGCCGGTGTGGGCGCTGCCGCGATGCTGCCGGTGCCGCCCGCGATGCCGGTGGAGATCGCCGCCGAGACGATCGCCGTCGCCGCCGTCGAGATCAAGCTGATCGCCGAGCTGCACGAGGTCTACGGCTTCCCCGTCCAGGGCACCGCCACCCAGAAGGCCGGCGCGTACGTCGGCGCCTGGGCCAACCGGCGCGGCATCGACCCCACCCTGCTCGCCAAGCCGGCCGGCCTGGCCGCGATGGCGCTCGGCAGCGAGGTGCGCCAGCAGGTGCGCCGCCGGCTCACTCGCAGCTCGCTGCGGCGCCTGCCGTCGCTGACCCCGCTGCTGGTCGGCGCGGGCATCGGCGCCACGATCAACCTGCGCGACACCCGCAAGGTGGCCCGCGAGGTCCGCGAGTCGCTGCGCGGACTCCCCCCGGTGGACCCGGGGTACTGGGCGGCCGCCGCCCCCGGCCCGCGGCGCGCCGGCGACTGACCGCCGGGCCCGACCGCCCCGCGCGGCACCCGGCCGCCACGGGAACCGGCCGGCCCCGGACGGGACCGGCCGGTGCGGCCCGCGGCGCTGCCGGGCCGGCTCACCCGCCCGGCGTCCGCGGCGCCCCGGCGCCCCGCCCCGCCTTGACGGCGTTCACCATCGCCTGGTGGACGGCCCGCGCGGTGGTCTCGTCGGCCGCGGGGACGGGACTGCCCGCCACCGAGTACCAGTCCAGCGCCCCGGTGTACTGCACGGTGAGCTTCGCCTCACCGTCCGCCCAGGTGGTGTGCACGGTGAGGTCGCCCGAGATCGGGCCGACCTCCACGGTGGTCACCCCGCCGGGCCCGCTGATGATCGACTGGGTGGTCCAGGTGGCCCACGAGGCCCTGGGATCGAGCGGCGGCTCCACCCGCCCCGCCGGGCCCGGGTCCTGTCCTGCCGTGCCCTGCTGCTGTTCGGTCATGCGCCCATCCTCCCCCGCCGGTCCGCCGCCGCTGGGGCAGCGACACCGGCGGTCGCGAAGGCCGCCCGAGAGCCGGGCGGCCTGTGGCAACTCGTCGGTGCGAGCGGGTCAGCCGTCCGCCCGAGGCTCCTCCAGGGGCTCGCCCTCCGCCTGCGAGGTGTCCTGTGCGTGCTGGTTCTGCATCGAGGTGATGCCCTCCTCGGGGTCGGCCGCGCGGACGTCCTCGTCCCGGTCGGTGCTCACCTCGGAGCGTGCGCTCATGTCGGTCATCGCGGGCTCCGTCTCCTCGGCCGGCCGGAGCGACCGGACCCGCCGCGGTACGCCGTGGTGCCGGGCGGCCGCCGGGCCGGTGCGCTGTTTCGCACCTCAAGCCTGCCTCCGCACCCCGGCGAGGGCCAACCGGGGGCCGACCGGGGGCCGGTCGGGGGCCGACGCGCCGTCCCGCCCGGCCCGGCCGTCACCAGGCGACCGGCAGCGACCTCAGCCCGTAGACCAGCGCCTCGGTGCGGAACTCCAGCTCCTGCTCCGGCGCCGCCGGCCGCAGCCCCGGGAGCCGCCGGAACAGCGTGCCCAGCGCGATCTGCAGCTCGGCGCGGGCCAGCGGCTGCCCCAGGCACTGGTGCACCCCGAAGCCGAAGGCGACGTGCCGGCGGGAGTCCCGGTCGAGGTCGACCTCGCCCACGCCCAGGCGGCCCTCGGCGCCGAACAGCGCGTCGTCCCGGTTGGCCGTCGACAGCATCGCCATCACCCCGTCCCCGGCGCGGATCAGGGTGCCGCCCAGCTCGACGTCCTCCAGCGCCAGCCGCGGCACGCCCATGTGCAGGATGGTGAGCACCCGCAGCAGCTCCTCCACCGCCCCGGGCAGCGCGGCCGGGTCGGCGAGCCGGGCGGCCTGCTCGGGGTGGCGCAGCAGCAGCGCGGTGGAGAGCGCGATCATGTTGGCGGTGGTCTCGTGTCCGGCCACCAGGAGCAGCAGCCCGGTCCTGGCGATCTCGTCCAGGGTGAGGTCGTCGCGCACCGCCAGCCGGCTCAGGGTGTCCTCGCCGGGCCGGGCCCGCTTCTGCTCGGCGAGCCGGGTCAGGTAGACGAGGAGCTCCTCCTGGGCCCGGGCCACCTCCTGGTCGTCGCCGTCGGTGGCGAGCAGCAGCCGACTGTTGGTCTGGAACACCTCCCGGTCCTCGTACGGGACGCCGAGCAGCAGGCAGATCACCAGCGAGGGGACGGGCAGCGCGAACTCGGCGACCAGGTCGGCCGGACCGCCCCCGGCCGTCATCCGGTCGAGCGCGTCGTCCACGATCTGCTGGATCTCGGGGCGCATCGCCTCCACCCGCTTGACCAGGAAGTCCCCGGTGACCATGCGGCGCAGCCGGGCGTGCTCGGGGTCGTCGAGGCGCACGAAGGAGGGGTTGGCGGCGACCAGCTCGCGCCGCCCCTCGGTCAGGAACGGGAACGCGGGCCGGCGGGCGTCGGCGCTGAACCGGCGGTCCGACAGCACCGTGCGGACCTCCTGGTAGCCGGTGACCAGCCAGCAGGGGCTGCCGTCGGGGAGCTCCGCGCGGCTGACCGGGCCGGTGCTCGCGGCCTCGGTGTACGCGGGCGGGGGCGCGAACGGACAGGTGGTGTCGTGCCGGGACGGGATCGGGGTGGCGGGAACGGTGGACATGGTCAAGGTGGTCTCCTCGCGTGACAGGTGGGCCCGTGGCAGGCGGTGGGAGACGGCGGGAGGGCCGCGGGCCCCCGGACGGTCGTCAGACGGCGGTGCCGGGTCCGTCGTCCTCGGCGACGGCGATCGCGCCGCCGGGGCAGAGGTCGGCGGCGAGGCGCACGTCGGCGAGCAGCGCGGCGGGGACGGTCGCCCGGCGGAGGTTCACCAGGCCGTCCCGCTCGTCCTGTTCGAAGACCTCGGGCGCCGTCATGACGCACTGGCCGGAGCTGCAGCAGCGGTCCCGTTCGACGTTCACCTGCATGTCGGACACCTCTCCGTGGTGTGGCACCGGTCGAGCCCGGGGCCGGGCCGCCCTCCGCTGTCAGGGCCAAGCTATCCCCGCCTCCTGAGGCACACGAAGCGTGGACGGCCACCTTCCGAAGAATGGCCGATTCTCCTCTGGTCGTGAACTGTAGTGAAAAAGACAGAGTTTGATTGTCCGTCAGTCGGATCTTCCGGGACCGCCGACGGTCCCCGGCGCCCGGCCGAGCCCTTCCGCCGCGGCGATCTCCCGGACGGCCGCGACGGTGTCCGCCTCCGCGGCGCTCTTGTCGGGCCGGTAGCGGACCACCCGGGCGAACCGCAGTGCCAGCCCCGCCGGGTAGCGCGGGCTGCGCTGGACGCCGTCGAAGGCGATCTCCACGACCAGCTCGGGCCGCACCCGGACGGTCCAGGCGTCCCGCTCCACCTCGCGCTCCAGCAGCGCCCCGGTCTGCCAGGCGAGCGTCTCGTCGGTGAGCCCCTTGAAGGTCTTGCCGAGCATCACCCACGGGCCGAGCCCCGGCTCGCCGCCCGCCCGCGCGCCCAGGTGCAGATTGCTGAGGAAGCCGCGGCGCCGCCCGCTGCCCCACTCGGCGGCCAGCACCACCAGGTCCAGGGTGTGCCGGGGCTTGACCTTGATCCATCCTGCGCCGCGCCGCCCGGCCCGGTAGCCCGCCGCCGGGTCCTTCACCAGCACCCCCTCGTGGCCGTGCGCGAGGGCGTCCTCGAAGAAGGCGAGCGCCTCGGCGACGTCCCCGGTCTCGGTGCGCGCCACCCGCAGCCCCGGCGGGACCGTCCCGGCGAGGGCGGACCAGCGCTCCCGTCCGGGCAGGTCCACGAGGTCCCCGCCGTCCCGGTGCAGCAGGTCGAAGAACCGCACGCTGAGCGGCACCTCGGCGCGCAGCCGCTCCGGGTCCCGGCGGGCCGCGGCGCGGGCGGCGGTCTCCTGGAACGGCCGCGGCCGGCCGTCCGGCCCGAGCGCGATCGCCTCGCCGTCCAGTACCGCCGCATCCACCGGCAGGGCCAGCGCCGCCTCGACCACCTCGGGCACCCGGGCGGTGAGGTCGTCCAGCGAGCGGCTGAAGACGCCGACGTCCCGTCCGTCCCGGTGCACCTGCACCCGGATGCCGTCCAGCTTCCACTCCAGCGCCGCCGGGGCGGCGAGGCGGTCCAGCGCGGTGCCGACGTCCGGGGCCGCGGCGGCCAGCATCGGCCGCACCGGCCGGCCCACCTCCAGCCGGAACGCGGCCAGTCCCGCCTCCCCGCCGGTCAGGGCGGCCGCGGCGACCGCCCGGGCCGAGCCGCGGAACATCAGCGCCCGGCGGACCGCCGCCGCCGGCACCCCGGCGGCCCGCGCGACCGCGTCCGCGACCACCGCGTCCAGCGCCCCCTGGCGCAGGTCGCCGACCAGGACGGCGCGCAGGAACGCCTGCTCCGCGTCGGTGGCCCGTTCGAAGAGGCCGGTCAGCAGCCGGTGCCGCTCGGCCCGGGCGCCCGCCCCGTGCACGGCGGCGATCGCCTCCAGCGTCCGTTCGGTCTCCCGCACCCCGAGCCGCGGTGCGGCGGCGGGCGGCGGCAGGTCGCGCAGGGCGGTCGGGCCGAGGCCGGTGCGCAGCCGCTGCGACTCGCCGGACAGCAGGGCGACCGCGGCCGGCGCCTCGTCGGGGCCGAGCTCGCGCAGGCAGTCGGCGAGCAGCCCGGTCTTGGCCCGGCGGCCGGGCTCGGCCGCCACGGCGCGCGAGGTCAGGGCCAGGCGGTGGAGCAGCATCGCGGGCCTCCTACGGCGTGTCGGACCGTTCCCGCCGGGCGGGCGGCGCCCGGACGACGGACGTCCCGGCCGTCGTCCGGGACGAACCCCTCGTGTGGCGTTCCCGCAGGCCGCCGTCGGCCCCGGCCGCCGGACCGGGGGAGCCGCCCGCTGATCCGGCGCGCACGGTCGGACACGTTCCCGGGGGGCGTCGGGCCGGGTGTCCAGGATCGGTGATCGGGGCCCCCGGCGCGCGCCGGATACCGCGCGGCCGGGGGGCTGTGCGGGCTGCCGGAACGGAGTGGCCGGTGCGGACTTCTTGGCCGCACCGTCGATCGGTTCGCCGCCGACGGGACGTCATGCTGGCGCTCATCCGGCCACACCGTCCACCGCCACCCTGGGGGAGCCCCGCCATGACCTCGGACACCGCCGCCTCGGACACCACCGAGCCGACCGACCCGACCACTCCGTCCGCCCCGTCCGCCCCGGCCCCTGCGGGCTGGACCGTCCGGGCGCCCGCCGAGGCCGACTTCGAGGCCTGGCGCGAGCTGTTCCGGGGCTACTGCGCCTTCTACCGGGTGCCGGCACCCGACGAGAAGGCCGGCCTGGTCTGGTCCTGGCTCACCGACCCGGCCCATGAACTGGACGGCCTGCTGGTCCGCGACGCCGACGGCACGCCGGTCGGGCTCGCCCACTACCGGCCCTTCGTCCGTCCGCTGCACGGCGCGGTCGCCGGGTTCCTGGACGACCTGTTCGTCGCCCCGGCCGCCCGGGGCAGCGGCGCGGTCGACCTCCTCCTCGCCCGGTTGCGCGAGATCGCCGCCGAGCGCGGCTGGAACGCCGTCCGCTGGATCACCGCGGAGGACAACTACCGGGCCCGCGGCCTGTACGACCGGGTCGCCACCCGCATCCCGTTCGTCACCTACGACATGCCCCCGGCCGAGGCCTGAGCGGACCGCGCGGCAGCCCGCGCCGCCCGTTCGGAAATCCGTTCGCACTTTTCTGTTATCCGGTCACCGCCCGCCGGTCTCCCAGGTGTCGGCACCCGTCCGCCGGACCCTCCGGCGGACCCGACGGCCCGAACACAGAAGGCGTGCGCGCAGGTGAACAGCGAAGACCGGACGACCATCCTCCCCGCGACCGGGCACCCCGGCCCCGGCGGGCGCGCCGCGCGCCGCGCCGCGGAACGCCGCCGCGGCCACGGCCGACGGCGCCGCCGCGGGGTCGGGCCGGTGGTGGCCGTGGTCGCAGCCGTCGCCGGAACGGGCGTGATCGCCGCGCTGACCGGCGCCGGGTACGCGGTCTACCGGGGCGAGGAGGGCGCCGACGCCGCCGCGCGGGCGGCCTCCTACGAGCCGTTGATCGGCGCGGAGGCCGGTGACCTGAACGGCATCCAGGTGCCCGGCGCGGGCGCCGTCGCCCCGGGGCCGGCCGTGACCGACCAGGCCCGCGCCGCCACGGCCGACCCCGCGCCCGGCACCGCCCCGGCGACCCCGGCGACGCCCTCGGCACCGACCGCCGCCCCGGGCCGGAGCGCCTCCGCCGCGCCCGGCACCGCCTCCGCCGCGCCGCGCGACCCGGCCGCGGGCACGGCGCCCGCCGGCGCCGCCACCGGCGGGGCGGGGGATCCGCAGAAGCCGACCGCCCCGGCCCCCGCCACGACCACCCCCGCCGCCAAGCCCTCCGCGACGGCCCCGCGGGCGACCGCCACCGCCAACCCGGGCGGCTCGGCCAACGGCTCCTTCGCCCAGCAGGTGGTGGGGCTGGTCAACGTCCAGCGCTCGCAGGCCGGCTGCGGACCGCTCAGCGCCGACTCCCGGCTGGCCACCGCCGCCCAGGTCCACAGCGACGACATGGCCGACCGCAACTTCTTCGACCACGCCAGCCCCGAGGGAACCCACGCCGACCAGCGCATCGAGGCGGCCGGCTACCGCTGGAGCACCTGGGGAGAGAACATCGCGCGCGGCCAGAAGGACCCGGCGGCGGTGATGGAGTCCTGGATGAACAGCCCCGGCCACCGGGCCAACATCCTCAACTGCTCCTTCAAGCAGATCGGCGTCGGCGTCCGGACCGGCTCGGGCGGGCCCTGGTGGACGCAGGTCTTCGCCGCGCCGTCATGACGGGCGTCGTGACAGCCGCTGCGACGGGCGCCGTGACGGGCGCCGTGACGGCCGCGGCGACGATCGCCCCGCGAGGCCGGCCCGAGTCCGATTTTCCGAATCAGCGCGAATTGTTGTTATCTGAGCACTCCCCAGAGGTCTCCGAGGAGGCAACGGCGGACGGACGACAGCAAGACGGAGTGCGGACCCATGAACGTTGACGTGCAGAGCAGGACCGGGACGACCCTGGTGCTCGCGGCCCAGGCGGGTGACCCGCAGGCGCGCGAGGCGCTGGTCGCCGCCTGGTTCCCGCTGGTCTACAACGTCGCCGGCCGGGCGTTGAACGGCCACGCCGACGTGGACGACATCGCCCAGGAGACCATGATCCGGGCCCTGGACGGGCTGGAGGGCCTGCGGGACCCGGAGGCGTTCCGCTCCTGGCTGGTCGCGATCACCATGAACCAGGTCCGCAGCCGGTCGACCGGCCAGCAGCAGGCGGCCGTCGGCGGCCTGGACGAGAGCTGGGAGCTCGCCGACCCGCGCGCGGACTTCACCGATCTGACGATCCTCCGGCTCGGCCTCTCCGGACAGCGCCGGGAGGTCGCCGAGGCCACCCGCTGGCTGGACCCGGACGACCGGGAACTGCTCGCCCTCTGGTGGCTGGAGGCCGGCGGTGAGCTGACCCGGGCCGAACTCGCCGAGGCGCTCGACCTGACGCCGCAGCACGCCGCGGTCCGCGTCCAGCGGATGAAGAAGCAGCTGGAGGCAGGCCGGGTGGTGGTCCGCGCGCTCACCGCCTACCCGCGCTGCCCCGACCTCACCGAGCTGACGGCCGGCTGGGACGGCACGCCGAACTCGGTCTGGCGCAAGCGCATAGCCCGGCACATCCGCGACTGCGCGGCCTGCGACGGGCTGGGGCGCGACCTCTTCCCGGCCGAGGGGCTGCTGGCCGGGCTGGCGCTGGTCCCGGTGCCGATGGACGCCCCGAGCGGGCTCGCCCTCCAGGCCGCGGGTGCGACGGCGGGCGGGGCCCCGGGCTCCGCCGACGCGACCGGAGCGGCGGGGGGAACGCCGCCCGCCGGACCGCCCGCCGCACCTGCCGCCGACCCGGCCGGAGGCTCGGGCGGCTGGGCCGGGTACGCCCGCCGGAAGACCGTGCTGGCGGGCGGGACGGCGGCGGTGCTCGCCGCGGCGACGCTCGCGATGGTCTGGCCGCAGCACTCCGGCCCGGAGGACCCCGCCCCCGACGCGACCGCCCCGGCCACCGCCCTCGACACCCCGGCGGCGACGGCCCCGGCGCCCGCCGTGCCGACGGACCGACCGGTCCCGCCGAGCCCGAGTGCGTCCCCGTCGGCCGCCGCCTCACCCGCCCCGGCGGAGACCCAGGCCGCGGCGCCCGGCCCGACGCCCACCTCGACCGGGGGGCCGAGCAGCACCCGGCCGAGCACGGCCCCGGCCGGCTCCGCCAACCCGGAGCGCCAGCTGGTCGACCTGGTCAACGCCGAGCGGGCCCGGCGGGGCTGCGCCGCGCTGCGGATCGACCCGAGGCTGCACGCCGCCGCCCAGAAGCACTCCGAGGACATGGTCGCCCGCAACTACTTCGACCACGCCGCCCCCGGCGGCGGCCGGGCGGACACCCGGCTGACCGCGGCCGGCTACCGCTGGTCGCAGTGGGGCGAGAACCTCGACCGGGGGCCGAGCGCCCCGGCCGTGGTCTTCTCCCGCTGGATGGACGGCGGCATCCACCAGTCGAACATGCTGGACTGCGCCTTCAAGGACGTCGGCATCGGTGTGGCCGCCGGCCCCGGGGGCCTCTACTGGACCCAGGACCTCGGCACCCCGCTGGGCTGACCGGGCCGGACCGGCCTCCCCGTCGGCCCGCCGTCAGACCGGCAGGCCGACCAGCCCGGGCGCCTCGCCCGTGACATGGCCGGTGGCCTGGCCGACCACGGCGCCGGCGTCCGCGACCTGCCCCGGCAGGGCGTCCGGCACCGAGGCGAGCGGCCCGCTCCGGAGCGGCCCGGTCAGGTCGGCCTGACCGTCGGCGGCGTGGGCACTGGGGGCGGTCAGGGAGGCCACGACGCCCACGGCGAGCGAGGCGACGGCGAGCATGCTGCGCTTCTTCATGCCCCCTCCAACGACGCTCCGCCACCCGGGTTACGGCCCGCCGGCCCCCAGGGGGCGCGCCGGGCCTGCGACGCGCCCCCAGAGACCGACGGCCGGTCCGTCACGCCGGCCGGTCCGTCACTTCGCCCCGACCGCCGGTACGGAACGGATGGCCCAGGGGGACGGGAGCGCCGGGGCCGCCGCGCGGTCCGGCGCGGTCCCGGCCGGGCGCAGCGAGGTGAGCGTCCAGGCCACGGCCTTGAGGGTCTCGCTCGAAGGGCGCCGCATGCAGGCGGTCAGCTGGACCAGCTCCAGTCGGCCGTCCAGCACGAGCGGCCGGTGCCGGGTCAGCTGTTCGACACCGCCCCGCAGACTGCACTCCTTGGTGGCCTGCGGGGTCGCCGTCGGTTCCGCCTCGCCCTGGAACTTGGTGACCGCCGCCTGGTCGCGGATCAGCCGGAGCGTGATGAGCACGCCGTCGTCCAGGAGCATCCCGGAGGAGATGCACACCGGGTCCTGCCGGCCGTCGCGGATCGGGCAGCCGGCCGCGCCGGAGATCTGCTGGGAGGCGAGGTAGACGGTGGGATCCGGCTGTTCGGCACCGGGTTGCGCGGTGAGGCTGTACCAGCTGTCCGGAACGTCGACGGCCAGGTCGTCCAGCAGGGGGAAGGTGACCGTCGTGGTGTCGGCGGACCCGTCGTCCGGCACGGCGCTCGGCGAGGCGCTGGGCGACGCGGTGACGGCCGGGCCGGAGGCGGCCGGGCCGAGTGCGGTGCCCGGCGGCCCGGGTGCCAGCGCGGGGGCCGCGGCCAGCACGGCGGCGGTCAGACCGATGCCCAGTCCGCCCGCCAGGGCGGCCCGGCGGCGGCGACGGCGGGTCCGGATCACCCGGGCCAGCACGCGCTCCATCCGGTCCTCGGGCGTCGGCAGGTGGGGGGCGGCCAGCTGGAGCAGGACCCGGAGCTCGTTCGCGACCTCGCGGTCCTCGACCGTCTCCTGGTCCCGGGCGTCCGGGGCCGTGGACTCAGGCTCCGTCACGACGGCCTCCGTCCAGGAGCAGTTCCCGGGCGGGCAGCCGGCCGCGCAGCGACTGCAGGGCGCGGTGCGTCTGGCTCTTGACGGTGCCCGTGGTGCAGCCCAGTGCCTCGGCCGTGTCCTCCACGCTGAGGTCCTCGAAGAAGCGCAGCACCACCACCGCCCGTTGCCGGGCGGGCAGCGCCCGGACGGCGGCCGCCACCACCTGGCCCAGCACCACACCGTCGAACGGGTCCGCGACCGTCGGCGGCTCGGGCAACTGGTCGTGCGGCAGCTCCCCGTGCCAGCGGCGGCGCCACCACGAGACGTGCGAGTTCACCAGCACCCTGCGGACATAGGCCTCGGGCCGGTCGATCGAGATCTGCTCCCAGCGCGGCCACACCTTGGCGAGGGCCGTCTGCAACAGGTCCTCGGCCAGGTGCGGGTCGCCGGTCAGCAGCCAGGCCATCCGGAGCAGCCGGGGGCTGCGGGCGGCGACGAACTCCTCGAAGTCCGGTGTCGCGTTCCTCATCCCGCCGCCCCTGCCATACCGATCCCGCCACCGTCTCCGTCACCCGCGCCGCCACCTCGGTGGCGGCGGTCCTGCCGGTCGGCCGTGGCCGCCGGGTCCTCGCTGTCGTTCTCACGGCTGCTGAACGCGCTGGGCGCCGCTCCGGGTTGTCGGGGTGACGGGCCCATTTTCCCCGGGCCGGTCCGGCCGGGGCCCCGCGGGGGTGGGGCGGCGGCGGGAGGGGCGGCGGGAGCGGCCGGGCGTGGACGCTGGACGGCCCGCGAGCCGGCCGGGACTCGGCCGGGCGGCGGGCGGGCCGTGGTCACCACGATCCGCCGCCCGCCACCGCCCGCCAAGGGCGCGCGGAGGGCGTTCGGGGGCACCGGCAGGGCGCGCCGGGCCGGGCGGGCCGCCCGCGGCCCGCCGCCGCGCCCTCCCGCCCCTCCGGCCCCTCCGGCCCCTCCCGCCCCTCCCGCCCCTCCGGCCCCTCCGGCCCCTCCGGCCCCTCCGGCCCCTCCGGCCCCTCCGGCTCAGAGCGTCCCCGACCCGTGCGGCACCCCTCCCGTCCGCCGGGCGGCGCCGGGATCCACCGGATCCACCGTCCAGTCGGGGTGACCGGGCATCGGCGGGGTCCGCTCGCCGTAGAGCCACTCGCGCAGGAAGGCGCTCAGCGGCCGGCCGGACACCTCGTCGGCCGTGCGCAGGTAGTCGGCGGTGGTGGCGGTGCCGTCGCGGTGGCGCCGCAGGAAGGCCCGCTCGATCCGGTCGAACACCTCCGGCCCGACCCGCTCCCGCAGGGCGAACAGCACCAGCGCGCCGCCGGTGTACCGCTGGGCGTCGAACAGCGTCGCGGCGGTCGGCGCGGCCACCGGGCCGGAGTCGTGGCGCCACTGGTCGCCCCTGGCGTAGACGTCGCGCATCCGGTCGGTGAGCGTGGTGAAGCCGCCCGAGTCCGGCCAGCCGCGCTCGTAGCGGTACATCAGGCCGTAGAGGTCGGCATGGCCCTCGTTGAGCCAGAGGTCGGCCCAGGTGCCCGGGGTGACGCTGTCGCCGAACCAGGAGTGCACCAGCTCGTGCATCATGTGCGAGCCGATCTGCGGCTCCGCCTGGCGCAGGAAGCCCGGCTTGTAGAGCGTCAGCGTCTGCGTCTCCAGCCCGGTGAAGCCGAACGCCGCCGGGTCGTCGGTGTCGGCCGGCAGCAGCCCGTAGGTCTCGAACGGGAACCGTCCGAGGTGCTGCTCCGCCCAGGCCAGCTGGCCTGGGGTCAGGGCGAGGGCCGGCCCCAGGTCGGCGGCGCGCGCGGTGGGCACGACGTCGCGCAGCGGCAGCCCGGCCGGGCCGGTGCGCGCGCGGACCGTGTAGCGGCCCACCGAGGCCTGGAGCAGCTCGGTCGCCATCGGCTCGCGGGAGGCGTACCGCCGGGTGGTCGTGCCGTCGGGATGCGGCTCGGTGGCGTCGAGCAGGCCGTTGGCCACGCCGAGCAGGTCGTCCGGCGCGGTGACGGAGACGGTGAAGCGGGCCTTGTCGCCCGGCCGGTCGTTGCAGGGGAAGACGGTGTGCGCGCCGTCCGGCTGCCCGGCCACCGCGAAGCCGTCGGGGGTCACCACCCATCCCGTGTGCGGCAGCGGGGCGCGCGGGTCGGCGGTGTACTCGACCTCCACCCGCAGCACGGTGCCCGCCCGCACCGGACGGGTCGGCCGCACCGTCAGCTTCTCGTCGTGCGCCCGGAACCCGGCCGGGCGGCCGTCGACCCGTACGGCGTGCACGTCCAGGCCCAGCGCGTCCAGCTCCAGGTCCGCGAGCCGGGTCAGCGCGCGGGCGGTCAGCACGGTGGTGCCGTCGACCGTCCGGGTGGCGGGCCGGTAGGCGAAGGAGAGGTCGTAGGCGAGCGCGTCGTAGGCGGTGGTGCCGAGCGAGGGGAACACGGGGTCCCCGGTGCCTGCGGCCCGGGTGGCGGGGACGGGCGCGGCCGGGGCCGGGGCCGCGCAGAGCGGGAGCGCCGCCAGCGCGAGCACACCGGCGAGGACGGAACGGTGCCAGGACAGGACGACCACCTCTCTCGTGTCGTGCGGACCCGCGCCCCGCCTCGGGAAACGGGCCCTGTTCCGGGGAGCGACCCACCGGACACGGACCGTAGCAGAGAGCTCCGACAATCCGGGCGACACGCGGCGTCGCCCGGACGGCCCACTGTGGTGGCCGCGCGGCTGCGCAGTGTCATACCGTCGAAGAGCCCCGCCCCCTGACGGACGGGGCCACGGCCGCCGGAGCGCCTGGCCAGGACCGGCGGCCGTACTCATGCCCCCGCGCGCCGGGCGGCCGCTCCCGCCACCTCGTAGGCTGGACAGCCGCGCCGGCAGCCCCGCAGCCCCGCAGTCCCGCAGTCCCGCAGCCCCGCCGGCCCACCGGACCGGCCGGAGCGAGCCCGTGACCAGCCCCCATTTCGTGGTGATCGGCGAGTGCGTCGCCGACGTCGTCCGCACCGACGGCGCGCCCGCCGCACCGGCGCCGACCTCGCCACCGCCCTCACCCGTGCCACCGCCGCCACGCTGACCGTCGCCCGCCCCGGTGCCACCCCGCCCGACACCGCCGAACCGGCGGCGGCCCTGCACGGATGACGCGGTCGGCCCGGGCCCGGCGGGCCGCCCGTGCGCTCCCTGCCAAGGAACCCTGCGCCGTCGGCCAATGACCCCGCCGCCCCCGTGGCCGCACCATCGAAGTGCGTCCGGGACCCGGGGGGGACACGGGGCCCGCGGCGCACGCCACACACATCCACAGGGAGGAACACCATGTCTCGTCAGCCTCGGATCGCCGCGGTGGCGGCCACCCTCGCCCTCGCGGGCGCGAGCCTGGTCGGCGTCGCCTCGCAGGCCTCGGCCACCCCGGCCCCGGCCCTCTACGGGTGCACGTACAAGAACGTGCAGGGCAGCCTGGGGCACCTGGGCGCGGCCGTCACCTGCAAGGGCGGGTCGAACGACTGGTTCTACGGCAGCATCGACTGTAAGCGCTTCGACAACGGCTACGTGTACCACCACGTGGGTCCGACGGTCCGGGCGGGACAGACCTCGACGGTGTGGTGCGACCTGAACGCCAAGGTCATCGGCGTGTTCCACACCGAGGCCTGACGGAGGCCCTCGGGGGTCCGCCGCCGGGGCGGAGGGGGCCGGCGCTCCGCCCCGGGGGTTTCCCGCGGTCCGACACGCCTCAGGGGCTGCCGAGGGGGCGGGCCCGCTGGGTCGCGGAGTCGAAGCCGCGGGCGGCGTCGAAGGCCCCGGTGAGGTCGGGGTGGCGGCCGAGCAGGGCGTGGGCGAGGGTGACGTCCTCCGGGGCGAGGCGGCGGGTGAGGCCGACGTGGGGGGACCAGCGGCCGGGGACGTAGTGCGGGTCGGGCTCCTCGGCGTGCTCCAGGACCTCCCAGACGCCCTGGTGCAGCCGCATCAGCTCGACCGTCGGGACGACCGACCAGCTGAGCACCCGGCGCCGGCTGCGGGCCGAGAAGGAGAGCAGGCCGGTCAGCCGGACGGTCAGCGGCAGGGCGTCGGTGAGGAGCCGGTCCAGCCGCTCGACGGCCCCGTCGGGCATCCGGGCGCAGGCGGCCAGGGTGAGGTGGGGGCGGTGCCCGGGGTGCGGGTTGTCGGCGAGGCTGTCCACGCCGCCGTCGGCGAGCCGCTGCCAGACCGCGCGCACGGCGCGGTCGAGCGGTGCGTCGCAGAGCAGCTCAACGGTCTGCACGGACCAGGTCCTTGGCGTACCAGATCTCGGCGTACGGTCGCTCGCTGTAGGCGGGGATCTCCCGGTAGCCGCAGCGGGCGTACAGCGCGCGGGCCTCGACCAGGTCGAGCCGGGTGTCCAGGACGATCCGCTCGGCGCCGAGGGCCCGCGCCGCCCCGTCGATGGCGGTCATCAGCCGGGGGCCGCCGCCGGTCCCGCGCCGCTCGGGGCGGACGTAGACCCGGGTCAGCTCGACGGTCGCGGCGTCGACGACCCGCAGTCCGGCGCAGGCGGCGGGCTCCCCGGCGTACCGGCCGAGCAGGAAGACGCCGGTCGGCGGCGCGAGGTCGTCGCTGGGCGAGTCGGCGAGCCCGGTCTCGATCTCCTCCGGGGTCCCCTCCCGCCCGAGGTGCAGCCGGTAGTAGCTGTTGGCGACGTCGACGTAGTAGTCCCGCAGCAGCGCGAGGGCCTCCGCGGACCCGACGTCGGCGGGCCCGATCACCCAGGGTTCGGTGCTGCCGCGCTGCGTGCTGATCGTCATGCGCGCATTATCGGGCGCCCGCCGCTCCCCTCGCGAGCCCTTTTCGATCATCCCCGCCGCGCCGGACGGAGAGGGTGAGCAGGGAGGATGCGCCGGCGGGTGGGGCCGGGTGGGTGACGGGGGGATTGGCCGGTCGGCGTGGCGGGGGAGCAGATGATCCATGAACAGACCATCAGATAGTCGTACTGGTGGGGGATCGGCGGGACGGCGGCGTTCGCGGGGGCGGGGCGGACTGGTCGCGGCGGTGTGCCTGGCGGCCGCGGTCGCGGGGTGCGGCGGGACGGACGGGGGCGCCGCGGCGCCGTCGGCGGAGCGGACCGGGGCGAGTGCGGCGGCGGACCGGGGCGGCCCTCGGCCGCCCGCGGCGCCGCTGGTGCTGCCGGGCCCGGCCAGGGCGGAGGAGGAGGCCGGCGGCGAGGCCGTGGCCCGCAAGGCGCGGGCCGCCCGGGCGGTGCTGGAGACGGCGGCGCGGTGGGGGCTGGCGCGCCCGCCGCTGCCCGCCCCGCCGCCCCCGGCGAGCCGCCCCGAACTGGTCGCCGCCCAGGGGGTGAAGCTCGCGAACGGCCTGCCGCCGGTGGTCTACCGGGTGCCCACCGAGGAGCGGATCGTCTTCCTGACCGTGGACGACGGAGCCGAGAAGGACCCGGAGTTCAGCAGGATGGCCGCCGAACTGGGGATCCCGCTGTCCGCGTTCGTCGCGGACTACCTGGCCCGCTCGGACTACGGCTACTTCCGCGCGCTCGCCGCCCGGGGCGACGCGGTGAACAACCACACCGTCAACCACCGCAACCTCAAGGTGCTCGGCTACGGCACCCAGCGCGAGGAGATCTGCCGCCAGCAGGACCAGTTGGAGGAGCAGATCGGCGTCCGCCCGCGGCTGTTCCGCCCGCCGTACGGCGAGTACAACGAGGACACCCTGCGGGCCGCCGCCTCCTGCGGCGTCGAGGCGGTGCCGCTGTGGAACGAGGAGGCGTTCCCGGACCGCATGGAGTACCGCTACGAGGACCAGCGGCTCCACCCGGGCGACGTCATCCTCACCCACTTCCGCGGTACCGACCTGTGGAACGGCAGCATGCCCGACCTGCTGCGCAAGGTGGTCGACGAGGTGACCGCGCAGGGCTTCGCGCTGGCCCGGCTCGACGACTACCTGTAGCGGCGGCCGGCCGTAGCGGGGGCGGTCCGCCGCGCGGGCGGGGCCCGGAGGCGGGAGGCGGGAGGCGGCGTCAGCCGAGCGAGAGGGCGTCCAGGTACACCCAGGCGCCCTCGTACCGGACGAACCGGCTGTGCTCGGTGAGGACGCCCTCCTCCCGCCCCTCCGTGTAGTGGGCGCGGAAGGCCACCGTGCCCTCGGCGTGGAACGGCCCGCCCTCGGTGCCGGAGAGCACCTCCAGCCGCAGCCAGCGCAGCCCCGGGTCGAAGTCCACGGAGTCCGGCCGGGTGTCCGGGTGCCAGGTGCGCAGCAGGTAGGCCTCGTCGCGGGCGGCGAAGGCGCTGTAGCGCGAGCGCATCAGCGCCTCCGCCGTGGTCGCGGCGGCCTGGCCGCGGTGCAGTCGGCCGCAGCACTCGGCGTAGCTGGCGGGCAGGCCGCAGGGGCAGGGCGAGGAGGGCAGCAGGCGCGGCGCGGGGGCGGTGGCGCGGGCGGCGGAACGGCGTCGGGACATGGGTCCATTCTGGTGCCTCGCCGGGCTCTTCCGCAGACCCGGTCGAATGGCCTAAAGTTGACGGTCCTCCGACAATACGGAAGGCGGAAATCCGGTTGCACCCTCGTCAGGGCATGCCGGGGCCTAGCTGACGGAGTGTCGAAAGAGAACGTAGCGGCCCGCGCTGTCCCTGCCAAGACGACTGACAATGTGTACGAAATCGCCAACGAACCGTCACACATGAGCACCGCTGATCGGCGTGGCGGAGGGGATCTTTCCGGCATATCGAACGAGTGACGGAAATGTGCTGGTGATTCGTAGATCTTTACCCCACCATCTCCCAGGGCACACCGCCCATTTCTCGCCGACCACAAGTCGATGCAGCAGCACCCTCGGGAGAGATTGATGAGTTCGACGGGACTTCCCCCGCTGGATCCGGCCGCCCCGCTGGCCGCCCTGGTAGCCGCGCAGGTCAGACGAACTCCGGACGCCACCGCCGTGATCGACGGCACGCGCCGGCTGACCTACCGTGAGCTGGACGCCGCCGCCGGCGCGATGGCGGGCCGACTGGCCGCCGCCGGCGTGCGCGCCGAGACACTGGTCGGCGTCTGCCTACCGCGCACGGCGGACCTGGTGGTCAGCCTGCTCGCGGTGCTGCGGGCCGGCGGCGCGTACGTGCCGCTCGATCCGGCGTATCCGCGCGACCGCCTCGAACTGGTGGTCGGCGACGCGCAGGCCCCCGTCGTGGTCACCGACCGTGCTCACGAGCACCTGCTGAACGGCGCCGGCGCCACCCTGCTGTACGTCGACGGCGAGAGCCCCGCCGCTCCGCTCGACCCGGCCGCCGAGCGCCCCACCACCGGCGACGCCGCCACCGACGCGCTCGCCTACGTGCTCTACACCTCCGGCTCCACCGGCCGCCCCAAGGGCGTCTCGGTCACCCAGCGCGGCGTCAACGCCATGCTCCGCTGGGCCGCGGACACCTACACGGCCACCGACCTGGCCGGGGTGCTGTTCAGCACCTCCGTCTGCTTCGACATCTCGGTGTACGAGCTGTTCCTGCCGCTCTCCGTCGGCGGCACCCTGATCGTCGCCCAGAACGTCCTCGCCCTGCCCGAGCTGCCCGCCCGGGACGAGGTCACCCTGGTCAACACCGTGCCCAGCGCCATGGCGGCGCTGCTGCGCGGCGACGGCCTTCCCGGCGGCGGGGGTCTGCCGGGCACCGTGCGCGTGGTCAACCTGGCCGGCGAGGCGCTGCCCCGCCACCTCGCCGACAAGGTCTACGCCCAGCCCCGGGTCGAGCGGCTCTACAACCTCTACGGGCCCACCGAGGACACCGTCTACTCCACCTGGTCGCTGGTCTCCCGCGACGGGGCCGGCGAGCCGGTCATCGGCCGCCCGCTCGACGGCACCCTCGGCCACGTCCTCGACGAGCACCGGACACCCGTGCCCGACGGCGGCATCGGCGAGCTCTACCTCTCCGGCGAGGGCGTGGCCCGCGGCTACCACGGCCGCCCCGACCTCACGGAGGAGCGCTTCGTCGACGTCGACGGCCTGCGCTGCTACCGCACCGGCGACCTGGTCCGCCGGCTGCCCGACGGCGACCTGGAGTACCACGGCCGGGTCGACCACCAGGTGAAGGTCCGCGGCTTTCGCGTCGAACTCGGCGAGATCGAGGCCGTGCTCGCCACCCACCCCGCCGTCGAGTCCGCCGCCGCCGTCGTCCAGCGCGACGAGGCCGGCGACTACCTGGCCGCCTTCGTCCAGAGCGCCCCCGGCGCGGCCGAGCCGACGCCCGCCGAGCTGCGCGCCCACTGCGCCGCCGCCCTGCCCGGCTACATGGTGCCGCTGGCCGTCGCCGTCCTGGAGCGGATGCCGCTCACCCCCAACGGCAAGACCGACCGCAAGGCGCTGCCCCCGGTCGCCCGCAGCCGCGCCGGGCACGAGCTGTTCGTCGCCCCCCGCACGCCCGTCGAGACCCGGATCGCCGAGCTCTGGCAGGGCCTGCTCGGCGTCCCCGAGGTCGGCGTCCACGACGTCTTCCTCGACCTCGGCGGCCACTCCCTGCTCGCCGCCGGCCTGCTCGCCCGGATCGAGCGCGAGTTCGGCACCCGGGTGCCGCTCGCCGAGTTCTTCGCCGCCCCGACCGTCGCCGCCCTCGCCGTCCGGGTCGCCAACGGCGGTGGCGGCCGGGCCTCCGTGGAGCCTCCCACGCGCGAGGCCCACCTGCCCGCCCGCGCCACCGAGTTCCAGCGCGAGCTGTGGCTGCACGAAGCCGTGCAGCCCGGCAGCCCGCTCTACAACGTGCCGGTGCGGATCCGCGCCGAGGGCGCCCTCGACCGCGAGGCCCTCGGCCGCGCGCTCGCCGAGGTCGTCCGCCGCCACGAGTCACTGCGCACCGCCCTGTACGGCGACCCGAACCCGAGCGAGAACGACGACGCCGTCGCCGACGTCCGCCCGCCGTACCCGGTCGAGGTGCCGCTGCTCGACCTCACCGGCCCCGACGGGCAGGCGCCCGACGAGGTGACCCTCGACGCCGCGCTGCGCGCCGAGGCCGCCCGCCCGCTCGACCTCGCCGGCGGCCGGCTGCTGCGGGCCCTCGCCGTGCGGGTCGGCGCGGACCGGCACGAACTGCTGCTCACCGTGCACCACGCCGCGGCGGACGGCTGGGCCGCCGGCCTGCTGCTCGCCGAGGCCGCCCGGGCCCTGCGGGAGGGCGAGCTGCCCGAGCCCGCGATCCAGCTGTCGGACGTCGCCCGCTGGGAACTGCGCGACGTCGAGGCCGGCCGTGACGGCGCCGAGCGCTGGGCCGAGCGGCTGCGCGGCGTCGAGGGCGACCAGTACCTGCCCGGCGACCGCCCGCGCCCCAACCCGCAGGACGTCGCCGGCCGCCGGATCGCCCGCCGACTGGACAGCGGGTTCGTCGACGGCGTCGGGAACTGGGCCGCCCAGGAGGGCGCCAGCCTCTACATGGTGGTGCTCGCCGCGCTCGGCGGGGTGCTGCACCGCTACACGGGCCGCACCGACGTCGCCGTGCTCAGCCCCTTCGCCGTCCGCCCGGTGCCCGAGCTGGAGACCGTGATCGGCTCGCTGATCAACACCGTCGCGCTGCGCTTCGACGTGTCCGGCGCCGACACCTTCCGCGAGCTGGTCGCCCGGGTCCGCCCGACCGTCCTGGAGGCCGCCGACCACAGCGGCCACCCCTTCGTCGACCACGCCCGGCGCTACGGCGGCTCGCCCGGCCTCACCTCCTCGCCGATCTCGCAGGTGCTGCTCGCCGTCCAGAACCACCCGGTGGCCGGCGTCGAACTGCCCGGACTGAACCTGACGTTCGTCGAGGAGGTGTGCAACAGCACCGCCAAGACCGACCTCTCGCTGTTCCTGGAGTTCCCGGCCGACGGCCCGCTGCTGTCCGCCGAGTACCGCACCTCCCGCTACGAGGAGCGCTCCGTGCGCGCCGCGCTCGACCACCTGGTCGCGCTGCTCGCCGCCGCCGTCGCCGAACCCGACCGCCCGCTCGCCGAGCTGGTCATGCTCTCCACCGCCGACGGCGTGTACGGGCAGGGGGCCGCCGACGATCCGGCCAACCGCACCGAGGCGCCGATCCCCGACGCCCGGCTGCACGAGCTGGTCGCCGCCCAGGCCGCCCGCACCCCGGACGCGACCGCGGTGTCCGCCGCCGACGGCACCCTCGGCTACGCCGAACTCGACGCCGCCGCCAACCGGTTGGCGCACCTGCTGGCCGCCCGCGGCGCGGGCCCCGGCAGCCTGGTCGCCGTCGCCGTCCGGCGCGGCCGGCTGCTGCCCGCCGCCCTGCTCGGCGTGCTGCGCAGCGGCGCCGCCTACCTGCCGGTCGACATCGACCAGCCGCTCGCCCGCAACCGGGGCGTGCTCGACGACGCCGGCGTCACCCTGCTGGTCGCCGAGACCGCCACCGCCGGTGACGAGCTGCTGCGGGGCCGCGAGAGCGTCCTGGTGGACGGCCCCGAGCACGCCGCCGCCCCCGCCGGGGCGCCCGCCGTCACCGTCGGCCCGGAGGACCCGGCCTACCTGCTGTACACCTCCGGCTCCACCGGCCGCCCCAAGGGCGTCGCCGTCCCGCACCGCGCGATCGTCAACTTCCTGACCTCGATGGGCCGCGAACCCGGCCTCACCGAGCGGGACGTGATGGCCGCCGTCACCACCGTCACCTTCGACATCGCCGGCCTGGAGCTGTGGCTGCCGCTGATCACCGGCGCCCGGGTGGAGATCGCCGACCGCGCCACCGCCACCGACGGGGCCGCGCTCGGCGCCTGGCTCGACAAGCAGGGCGTCACCCACTGCCAGGCCACCCCCGCCACCTGGCGGATGCTGCTGGAGGCCGACTGGGCCGGCCGCCCCGGGCTGACCGCGCTGTGCGGCGGCGAGGCGCTCACCGCCGACCTCGCCCGCGCCCTGCTCGGCCGGGTCGGCACGCTGTGGAACCTGTACGGCCCGACCGAGACCACCGTCTGGTCCACCGTCCAGCAGGTCACCCCGGAACTCGCCGCCCACGGCGGCGTGGTGGCCCTCGGCGCGCCCATCGCCAACACCCGGCTGCACCTGCTCGGCCCCTCCGGGCAGAGCGTCCCGGTCAACGGCATCGGCGAGCTCTGCATAGCCGGCGCCGGCGTCGCGCTCGGCTACCACGGCCGGCCCGACCTGACCGCCGAACGGTTCACCGCCGAACCCGGCCGCACCGACGGCGCGCAGATGTACCGCACCGGCGACCTCGCCTGCCGCCGCGCCGACGGCCGCCTGGAGTACCACGGCCGGGTCGACGCCCAGGTCAAGCTCCGCGGCTTCCGCATCGAGCTGGGCGAGATCGAGGCCGCGATCACCGCCGTCCCCGGCGTCACCGCCGGCGCCGCCCGGCTCGTCGAGACCCCGGCCGGCCCGGCCCTGGCCGGCTACGCCGTCGCCCCCGACCTCACCGAGGACGCGCTGCGCACCGCCCTGACCGAGCGGCTGCCCGACTACATGGTGCCCGCCGGCCTCGTGCTGCTCGACGCGCTGCCGCTGACCCCGGCCGGCAAGGTCGACCGGGCCGCGCTGCCCGTGCCGCAGCTCGGCGGCGCCGGCGCCCCGCCCGAGGGCGACTGCGAGGAACTGCTCGCCGACCTGTGGACCGAGGTCCTCAAGGTCGAACGGGTCTCCCGGCACGACGACTTCTTCGCGCTGGGCGGCCACTCGCTGCTCGCCACCCGACTGCTCGCCCGGATCCGGGACACCTTCGAAACCGAACTGCCGCTGCGCGTCGTCTTCGAGGACCGGACGCTGGCCGCACTGGCCCGCCGCGTCGAGGAGCGCCTGCTGGAGGAGATCGACGACCTCGACGACCTCGGCGACCTCGGAGACGAGCTCGACGGCCTCGACGAGACCGCCGGGAGCACGCTGTGACCCACCGCACCGAATCCGGGGCCGCCGGCAACACCGGCGGCTCCGGAACCACCGACGCACGCCCGGCCGCCGGCGACACCGGCGCCCGAACGGGGGAGACCGCATGACCGACCAGCCCACCGCCGGGACCGTCCCGGAACCGGATCCGGCCGCCAGGCGGCAGGAACTGCTGCGCCGTCGCCTCGCCAAGGCCAAGGCCGCCAAGGCGGCGGCCGCGGCCGGCGGCACCGACCGCCGCACCATCGCCGCACGCCCCGAGGGCACCCCGGCGCCGCTCTCCTCGGCCCAGCGCCGGATGTGGTTCCTGGCCCAGTACGAGCCGGACAGCGCCGCCTACCACATCCCGCTCGCCCTGCACCTCGACGGCGAGCCCGACGAGGCCGCCCTCGGCGCCGCCCTCACCGACGTCCTCGCCCGGCACGAGGTGCTCCGCACCGTCTACCCGGAGGCCGAGGGCGAGGTGCGCCCCGAGGTGCTGCCCGCCGACCGGTTCGCCCTCACCACCGCCGAGGTCCCCGCCGAGGAGGTGGACGCCTGGCTGGAGGCCGAGGCCCGCCGCCCCTTCGACCTCGCCGCCGACCTGCCGCTGCGCGCCGCCCTGCTGCGCACCGGCGACGGCGCCGTGCTCAGCCTGGTGCTGCACCACATCGCGGCCGACGGCTGGTCGATCGGCGTGCTCTTCGGCGACCTCGCCACCGCCTACGGCGCCCGCTGCGGTGGCGCCGCCCCGGTGTTCGAGCCGCTGCCCGTCCAGTACGCGGACGTCGCGCACTGGCAGCAGACCGAGCTCGCCGCCGAGCTCGACCGCCAGCAGGCCTGGTGGCAGGAGCGGCTGCGCGGCGCCACCGCCACCGTCACGGTGCCCGCCGACCGCCCGCGGCCCGCCGTGGCCGGCACCGCGGGCGCCCGGTTCACCGCCGAGCTCGGCGCCGAGCGCAGCCGCCGGATCCGCACCCTCGCCGAACAGACCGGCACCACCGTCTACATGGTGCTGCTGGCCGCCCTGCAGACCGTTCTCGGCCGCTACACCGGCAGCGAGGACGTCACCGTCGGCACCCCGATCGCCGGGCGCACCCGCAGCGAGACCGAGCCGATGGTCGGCTGCTTCGTCAACACCCTGGCGATGCGCACCGACCTCTCCGGCGACCCGACGGTCCGCGAGCTCCTGGAGCGCGTCAAGGACGCCACCCTCGGCGCCTACGGCCACCAGGACCTGCCGTTCGAGCGGCTGATCGACGCGCTCGGCCTGGAGCGCGAACTCGCCCACACCCCGCTGTTCCAGGTCCTGCTGAACGTCCACAACCAGGCCGAGGCCCGCCCCGAGCTGCCCGGACACGCCGTCCACTGGCGGCCGATCGGCACCGACACCGCCAAGTTCGACCTGTCGGTGGCCGTCGTCGACACCGGCGGCGACCTCGCCGCCGACCTCGTCTGGCGCACCGAGCTGTACGACGAGGCCACCATGCGGCGCGTCTTCGGCCACCTCGCCACGGTGCTCGACGCGATGGCCGCCGGCCCCGACCGCCCGCTCGCCGACCTCCCCCTGCTCACCCCGTCCGAGCAGCGGCAGCTCGCCGGCTGGGACGACGAGACCCTGCGCGGCTGGGACCTCGGCGGCACCCTGCACGGCCTGGTCGAGGAACAGGCCCGCCGCACCCCCGACGCGCCCGCCGTGCGCGGCGCCGACGGCGTGCTCAGCTACGCCGAACTCGACCGGCGCGCCAACGCGCTGGCCCACCGGCTGCGCGCGCACGGCGTCGGCCCGGACCGCCCGGTCGGCCTGCTGGTCGAGCGCTCCGCCGCCCTGGTGGTCGGCATGCTCGGCATCCTCAAGGCCGGCGGCGCCTACCTGCCGCTCGACCCGGTCTACCCGGACGGGCGCATCCACGGCCTGCTCGACGCCTCCGGGGCCGCCGCCGTCGTCACCACCGACGACCTGCGCGACCGGCTCACCGGCGAGCTGCCGGTGGTCGTCGCGGACGGCGAGGAGCGCGCCGACGCGCCCGGGGCGGACGTCCGCCCCGAGCACCTCTGCTACGTCGTCTTCACCTCCGGCTCCACCGGCGCGCCCAAGGGCGTCGCCGTCGAGCACCGCAACTACCGCAACTACCTGCACGGCCTGCGCGAGCGGATCGGCGGCGACCAGCAGGGCTGGAACTGGGCGCTGGTCTCCACCTTCGCCGCCGACCTGGGCACCACCAACGTGTTCGGCGCGCTCACCGGCGGCGGCTGCCTGCACCTGCTGACCCGCGACCAGGCCACCGACCCGGACGCCTTCGCCGCCTACGCGGCCGAGCACCGGATCGACGCCATGAAGCTGGTCCCCAGCCACCTGGAGGGCCTGGCCGCGCACGGCACCGGCCTCGGCTCGATCCTCCCCGCCCGGCTGCTGATCTGCGCCGGCGAGGCGCTGCGGCCCGACCTGGTGGCCCGGATCCGGGACGCCCGGCCCGACCTGCCGCTGCACAACCACTACGGCCCCACCGAGACCACCGTCTCGATGCTCGGCACGCCGGTGCCCGAGGACCTCGGCGACGCGGCCACCGCGCCGCTCGGCCGGCCCTTCGGCAACGTCCGCGCCCACCTCCTGGACGCCCGCCGGCGCCCCGTCCCGCTCGGCGTCCCCGGCGAGCTGTACGTCTCCGGCGGCGGTGTCGCCCGCGGCTACCTCGGCCGCGACGACCTCACCGCCGAGCGCTTCCTGGAGATCGACGGCCGCCGCGCCTACCGCACCGGCGACCTGGTCCGCCGCCGCCCCGACGGCGCCGTCGAGTTCCTCGGCCGGATCGACCACCAGGTCAAGATCCGCGGCTTCCGGGTCGAGATCGGCGAGGTCGAGGCCGAGCTGACCGCCCGCCCCGAGGTGCGCGAGGCCGTCGTGGTCGCCCGCGGCGAGGGCGCCGCCCGCTCGCTGGTCGGCTACCTGGTGCCCGCCGACCCGGCCGCCGCGCCCGAGCCGGGCGAGCTGCGCGCCGCGCTGCGCACCCGGCTGCCCGACTACATGGTCCCGGCCGCCCTGGTCGTCCTGGACGCCCTGCCGCTGAACGCCAACGGCAAGGTCGACCGGGCCGCCCTGCCCGAGCCGGTCGCCGCCCAGCCGGTCTCCGGCGGCGGCGAGCTGACCACCGACACCGAGCACACGGTGGCCGGGGTCTACCGCCAGGTGCTGGAGGCCGAGGAGATCGGCGCGGCCGACGACTTCTTCGCACTCGGCGGCGACTCCTTCTCCGCCGTGCGGGCCGTGCGCCTGATCGGTGACGGGCTGTCGGTCATCGACCTCTTCCAGCACCCCACCGTCCGCGAACTCGCCGCGCTGATCGACGCCCGGGCCGGCGGCACCGCCGACGAGGGCCCGCGCACCCTGGTGCACAAGCTCACCCGCGGCAACGCCCCGGCCGCGGTCAACGTGGTCTGCGTCCCCTACGGCGGCGGCAGCCCGATCACCTTCCAGCCGCTCGCCGACGCGCTGCCGGAGGGCCACCGGCTCTACGCCGTCGAGCTGCCCGGCCACGACCCGAGCCGCCCCGACGACGAGCTCGCCGAACTCGACGGCCTCGCCGACACCCTGGTCGCCCAGGTGCTGGAGAAGGTCGACGGCCCGGTGCTGCTCTACGGCCACTGCCTGGGCGGCGCCCTCGCCACCGCGCTGGGCTCCAGGCTGGAGGCAGCCGGCGTCGACCTGCGCGGCCTCGCCCTCGGCGGCACCTTCCCCGCCGCCCGGCTCCCCGGCCGCTTCGCCGAGTGGATGGCGCGCCGGATGCCGGGCGACCGGGTGCTGTCCAACCGCGGCTACCTCGAATACCTGCGCGCCATGGGCGGCTTCACCGACGTCTACGACCAGGCCGAGCAGGACTTCCTGGTCCGGGCGCTGCGCCACGACGTGCGGCAGGCCGAGGACTTCTACACCCGTGCCTACGGGGACGAGCGGCCGGAGAAGATCGACGCCCCGATCCTCTGCGTGGTCGGCGAGAAGGACCGCGCCACCCAGCTCTACGAGGAGCGGTACGCCGAGTGGCAGCACTTCGGCGACACCGTCGAGCTCGCGGTGGTGCCGCGCGCCGGGCACTACTTCCTCAAGCACCAGGCCGACGAACTCGCCCGGGTGCTGGCGGAGTTCGCCGACACCGGCAAGATATCCGACCCGGCCGCGGTCAAGCGCCCGGCCGCCCGGGCCGAGCTGGGCATCTTCGCCAAGGTGGCGATCGGCCAGTTCGTCTCGATGATCGGCACCAGCCTGTCGACCTTCGCGCTCGGCGTCTGGGTCTACCAGCAGACCAACTCGGCCTTCGACTTCGCGATGATCTCCTTCATCGCGGTGCTGCCGGCCGTCCTGCTGCTGCCGGTCGCGGGCGCGCTCGCCGACCGGGTCGACCGGCGAAAAATCATGATCGTCACGGACACCGTGGCCGCCGCCGGCATGCTCGGCCTCGGCCTGCTGCTCTGGGCCGACCTGCTGCAGATCTGGCACATCTACGTGGTGGCCTGCATCGGTTCCACCTGTGGAGCCTTCCAACGGCCCGCCTACCTGGCCTCGATCACCCAGCTGGTGCCCAAGCGCTACCTGGGCCAGGCCAACGGCCTCGCCCAGCTCGGCACCGGCGCCGGCGACATGATGGCCATCCTGGCCGGCGGTGTGCTGGTCACCCTGATCGGCCTGCACGGCGTCGTGCTGTTCGACATGGCCACCTTCCTCATCGGCGTCACCTGCCTGCTGCTGGTCCGCTTCCCGGACGCCATGTTCGACAAGCAGGAGGAGCCGCTCTGGCGCGAGGTCGTCACCGGCTGGCGGTACATCGCGCGCCGGCACAGCCTGGTCGCCATGGTGGTCTTCTTCGTGGTGTTCAACTACCTGTTCGCCGTCGCGACCGTGCTGATCACCCCGATGGTGCTGGCCTCCGGCACGCCCATGCAGCTCAGCGTCATCACCGCCCTCGGCGGCCTCGGCGCGATGATCGGCGCCCTGGTCATGGGGCTCTGGGGCGGCACCCGCCGCCGCACCGTCGGCATGATCGGCTTCACCTCGGTGGTCGGCCTCGCCGCCGTCCTGGCCGGCAGCCGCCCCGAGACCGCGCTCACCGCCTGCGGACTCTTCGTCCTCTGGGCGGCCATGATGATCCTCAACTCGCACTGGATGGCGCTGATCCAGACCAAGGTCGGGATGGAGCTCCAGGGGCGCGTCCTGGCCACCAACCAGATGCTCGCCATGTCGATGATGCCGCTCGGCTTCCTCACCGCGGGCCCGCTCTCCGACCACGTCTTCGAGCCGCTGATGCGGCCCGGCGGCGCGCTCGCCGACTCGGTGGGCCTGGTGCTCGGCACCGGACCGGGCCGCGGCGCCGGACTGCTGCTGGTGGTGGTCGGCCTGGTGCTCTTCGTCTGGGGCCTGCTCGGCCTCGCCTACCGGCCGCTGCGCCTGCTGGAGGACATCCTCCCCGACGCGCTGCCGGACGCCGAGATCGGCGACAAGGACGCCATCCAGGCCGAGGCGGACCGGCAGCTCGCCCTCGCCCAGGCCGCCCGCAAGGGCCGCCGCGCCCCGGGCGCCGTCCGGGTGCCACACCCGTCCGGCAAGCCCGAGCCGGTCGAGGACGACGACCCGGCCGACCGGGTGCACGCCTCCACCGGCCGGTAGCGGCATCGCGCCACCCGCACGGACGCGCCCCCGTCCCCTCTCCGGAGAGGGCGGGGGCGCCGTCGTGCGCGGACCTTCCCTGGCACGCTACCGGGCGCGCTTGAACGCGTAGTTGAACTCCGTCGTGCCGAAGGCCCCCATCAGCCGGATCCAGAACGGCATCATCATCTCCATCGCCCGGGCGCCCGTGATGTCGCCGAGGTCGATCACCCACTCCGCCGGCCAGCCGAAGGTGCCCAGCAGCGCCACCGTGCGCGCCTTGGCGTCCGCGTCGTTCCCGGCCACGAACAGGTTGTGCTCGCCCTCCAGCCGGGACGGGTCCACCATCAGCGGCGCGGTCAGCGTGTTGAGCGTCTTCACCACCAGCGCCTCGGGGAACTCCCGCTGGATCCGCTCACCGACACTGTCGTCGTTCACCGGATCCAGCGTCAGCTCGCCCTCCGGGGAGAAGACCAGCGGATTGGAGAGGTCGATCAGCAGCTTGCCGGCCAGCTGCCCGGCCCCCGCCGCCCGCAGCGCCTCCACCGCCACCGTGCCCGGGGTGGCGTTCAGCACCACCTCGCCGAACTCCGCCGCGTCCGCGAAGGTGCCGTGGTGCCCGCCGGGCCCGGCCTGCTCCGCCCACGCCGCGCCGGCCTCGTTCCCCCTGCTCCGCGACCCGAGCGTCACCTCCTGGCCCAGCCCGACCAGCCGGTCCGCGATCGTCCGCGCGACCCCGCCCGTCCCGATGATTCCGTACCGCACCTTCCGTACCCCCTGTCACTCGGACCTCTGCCGCACCGAACGATAGGGCAGCCCGGCCCGCGCGTCCGGCGAACGGCGCGAACGGGCGCCCGCCGACTGGACCACGTCCGCTGGTGGCCGTGCCCGGCGCGCCGAACCATGGCGCCATGAACCGCACCGCCCGCCCGTTCCGGCCCCGTCCGGCCCGCGCCGCCGCGCTCCTCACCGGCCTCGTCCTGCTCGGTCCGCTCGCCGCCGGCACCGCCCGCGCCGACGTCGGCACCATCTCCTTCTCCGCCGACCGCACCGCCTGGGACCGCGCCGAACCGCTGCTGAGCCCCGCCGAGGTCGACCGGTCCGACTTCGGCGTCCGCTTCTCCACCCAGCTCAACGGCCAGGTCTTCGCCCAGCCGCTGGTGATCGGCGACCTCGTCGTCACCGCCACCGAGACCAACCACGTGTACGGCGTCGCCGCCGAGACCGGGCAGGTCGTCTGGCACCGCGCGATGGGACCGGCCTGGGCCTCGGCCGCGATCGGCTGCTCCGACCCCGGTCCCAACGTCGGCACCACCTCCACCCCGGTCCACGACCCCGCCACCGGCACCGTCTACCTCACCAGCAAGGTCGACGACGGCCCCGACGACCACCACCCGCACTACTACGTGCACGCCCTCGACGCCCGCACCGGCGCCGAGCGCAGCGGCTGGCCGGTCACCGTCGAGGGCGACCCGGTCAACGCCCCCGGCAAGCCCTTCAACGCCTACCGCTCGCTCCAGCGCACGGGGCTGCTGCTCCTCGACGGCCGGCTCTACTTCGGCTTCGGCTCGCTGTGCGGCATCGGCGACTACATCGGCACGGTGGCCGGCCTCGACACCCGCAGCCGCGAGCTCACCCTGTTCTCCACCGTCGCGGGCTCCGACACCCAGCGGGCCTCGGTCTGGATGTCCGGCAGCGGTCTCGTCTCCGACGGCCCCGGCCGCTTCTTCCTCACCACCGCCAACGGCCAGGGCGCCGGCGCCTCGCCCGCCCCGGGGCCCGGCAACCGCCCGCCCGGCGGCCTCGGCGAGTCGGTGATCCGCTTCGCCGTGGGGGCCGACGGGGGCTTCGCCCCGGTGGACTTCTTCAGCCCGGTCAACAACGCCACCCTGGACCGGAGGGACACCGACCTCGGCTCCGGCGGCCCGGTCGCCCTGCCGTCCGCCTTCGGCACCCCCGCCCACCCGCGGCTGCTCGTCCAGGTCGGCAAGGACGGCCGGATCTTCCTGCTCGACCGCGACGACCTCGGCGGCACCGGCCAGGGCCCGAACGGCACCGACAAGGTGGTCGGCCTCACCGGCCCCTACGGCGGCGTCTGGGGCCACCCGGCGGTCTGGGGAGGCGACGGCGGCTACGTCTACACCGTCGAGAACTACGGCAGACTGCGCGCCCTCAAGTACTCGGTGAGCGCTGCCGGCCTGCCGCAGCTGACCAGCGCCGGCACCAGCGCCGGGGAGTTCCTCAAGATGTCCGGCTCACCCGTGGTCACCTCCGACGGCACCCGCGGCGGCTCCGCCCTGGTCTGGGTGATCTGGTCCGGCACCGGCCAGTACGGCGAGGGCGGCGAACTGCGCGCCTACGACCCCGTCCCGGTCGACGGCACCCTCAGGCTCCGCCGGTCCTTCCCGATCGGCACCGTCAGCAAGTTCTCCGTCCCCGCCACCGACCGGGGCCGCATCTACATCGGCACCAAGGACCACCACCTGGTCGCCCTCGGCCGCCCCTCGGCCTTCGCCTGATCCCCTGCACGGCCGGCCGCGGTCCGGGTGGAAGACCGTCTCCCGGCGCCGGGACCCGCGCACGGCGACCTGAGCCGGACCGCTGCGAGCGGACGGCCCGGGTCGCCGCGCGCCGGGCGTGCGGAGCAGGGCGTGCGGAGCAGGGCGTTCAGAGCCGGGCGGTCACCGTCTTCGGGCGCTGGTACTCGTGCAGGGCGAGGACGGACAGGTCGGTGCCCTGCCCGGAGGCGCCGCGGCCGCCGTGCGGGAGTTCGGCGGTCTGGACGAGGTGGCAGTTGATCCAGGTCTCGCCGGCGTCCAGGCGGGCGGTGAGGTCGAGGGCGGCGGACAGGTCGCCGGTCCACACGCTGGCGGCGAGCGCCTGCGGCACGGCGTTGGCGAGGGCCAGCGCGGCCTCGGCGGTCGGGGCGTGCTGGACGGTCAGCATCGGGCCGAACACCTCCTCGACCACCGCCGGGTCGTCGTCCGGGAGGTCGGCGAGCAGCCGGGCGGGGCGCCAGAGGCCGTCGCCGCGGCCGGGGGCGGGCAGCGAGCGCCCGGCGCCCGAGGCGGCGAGGATCCGGTCGTAGCGGGCGGCCTGGTCCGGGTTGTTGAGCGGGCCGAAGTCGCGGCCGGCCTCGCGGGCGCCGAGCGCGGCGGCGAGGGCCTCGACGGTCCGCTCGTAGTGCTCGGTGAGGGTGATCACCCGGGCGGGCGCGGCGCAGCTCTGCCCGGCGTTGTAGGTGCAGGCGGCGGCGAGCGCGGACCAGGTGTGCTCGGGGGCGTCCGGCAGGACCAGCACGGGGCTGTTGCCGCCGAGCTCCAGGCTGACCCGGCGGTGGCCGGCCCGGGCGGCGATGTCGGCCCCGGCGGCGGCGCTGCCGGTGAAGGCGATCAGGTCGACGTCGGCGGCGACCAGCAGCCGGCCGGTTTCGCGGTCGCCGGGCAGGGCGGTGAGCACGCCCTCGCCGAGCGCCTCGGCGGCGTGGGCGGCCAGCAGCGTCGCGGAGTCGGGGGTGGTCTCGGCGGGCTTGACGACCACCGCGTTCCCGGCGGCGAGCGCCGGGGCGGCGCGCCAGGCGGCCATCAGCAGCGGGTAGTTCCACGGCACGACGGCGGCGACCACGCCGACCGGCTCCCAGCGCACCCAGCTCTCGTGGCCCGGCAGGTAGCGGCCGGCGGCGGGCGCGGTACCGGTGCGCGCGGCGCCCGCGTAGAACCGGAAGAGGTCGGCGACCTCGCCTATCTCGGCGGCGGCCTCCGCCTCGGGCTTCCCGGTGCCGGCCTGTTCCAGCACGGTGTACTCGGTGAGGTGGCGCTCGATCAGGTCGGCGAGCGCGTCCAGACGGCGCTCGCGCTCGCGCGGGGTGAGCGCGCGCCAGCGCGGGGCGGCGGCCCGGGCGCGGGCGGCGGTCCCGGCGACCAGCCCGGCGCGCGCCGGGACGAGGGTGCCCCGGGTGTGGCCGGTGCGCGGGTCGGTCAGGTGGAGCTCGGGTGCTTCGGGTGCTTCGGGGGATGCGGTGGACGGTGCCATGACGGGGCCTCCCGGGCCGGGGCAGCAGGGGACGAGGGGGAGCGGGTCACAGGTCGTAGGCGCGCAGCCAGAGTTCGAGGGTGAGCACCAGCCAGAGCTTGCCGCCCTGGCGCGGCAGCAGCGTGCCCTCGCGGCGCATCCAGGTGCGGACGGTGTCCGGGCGGACCAGCCCGCGCTCGCGGGCGGTGCGCCCGAGCAGCAGCTCGCCGGAGAGCTCGCGCAGCGGCCCGTTCAGCCACTGCTGGACCGGCACCCGCATACCGCTCTTCGGCCGGTCGACGACCGCCGCGGGGAGCAGGTCCCGGACGGCCTCCTTGAGCACCCACTTCTCCACCGTCCCGCGCAGCTTGAGGGTCGGCGGGGTGGCGAAGGCGTGGTCGACGACGTGCCGGTCGAACAGCGGCGAGCGGCCCTGCACCCCGCGCGAGGCGGTGAGCCGCTCGACCTTGGTGAGGATGTGGTGCGCGCCCTTGGTCCGCAGGTTGCAGTGCAGCAGCTGGTTGAGCAGCGCGTGCATCGGCCCGGGGGCCAGGTACGGGGCGACGAAGCGCCGCGGATGCGGCTCGTCGGCCAGGGCGCGCAGCACGTCGGCGGTGAGCAGCCGGGGCAGGTCCTCGTAGCACTTGCGGTAGGACCGCAGATAGGCCTCGGCCCGCGCCTCGGGGGCCGGGTCGTCCCGGTGCATCTCGTGCACCAGCATCGGCAGGTTCTTCGGACCGCCGTACACCGGGTCGCCGCCCTCGCCGTTGAGCGCGACGGCGATCCCGTCGGCGGCGACGGCCTCGGCGAGCATCAGGTTGGGGACGGTCAGCGGGTCGCCGACCGGGCTGTCGAGCAGGGCGACGGTGTCGGCGAGCCGGGCGGCGACCTCCTCGCCGGAGACGCTGAGGATCCGGTGCCGGGTGCCGCAGTGGTCGGCGACCAGCCCGGAGTACCCCAGTTCGTTGGGCAGCCGGTCGCCGAAGCTGATCGAGTAGGTGTGCACGGGGTGGTCGTGCAGCTTGGCGGCGAGCGCGGTGACCAGTGAGCTGTCGACGCCCCCGGACAGCAGCACCCCGACCGGCCCGCCCTCCGGCAGCCGGCGGGCGGTGGCCCGTTCGAGCAGCCCGCGCAGCTCCCGCGCGTACGCCTCGGCCGGCGGCGCCGCGCCGTCGGGCAGGTGCTCGGCGGGCTCCCAGAACGGCTCCTGCCGGGCGCCGCCGTCGGCGGCGAGCCGCAGCACCCGGCCGGGCAGCGCCTCGTGCACGCCGCGCAGCAGGGTCTCCTCGCCGGGCAGGTAGGCGAAGGTGAGGAAGGAGCGGACGGCGGCCAGGTTGAGGCCGGTGCCGAGCGCGGGCCAGTGGCGCAGGGCGCGCAGCGAGGTGGAGGCGGCCCAGCAGCCGTCGGCGCGGGCGTAGAACAGGGTGCGGGTGCCGGTGTGGTCGCGCACCAGCACCAGGTCGGCGCCGTCGACCACGGCGAGCGCGAACATGCCGTCGGCCCGGCGCAGGCCGTCGGCGCCGAGCCGCAGCCACAGGCGCAGCAGCAGCTCGCCGTCAGGGCAGCCGACGGGTGCGGGGGAGCCGGCCGCGGCGAGCGCGGCGAGCAGCTCGGACCGGTTGTGCAGGGTCACCTCGCCGACGGCGGTGGTGCCGTCGACGGTGAACGGGCCGGTGGCGAAGCCGGGTTCGGCGGGGAGCAGGGCGGCCCGGGCGCCGTCGGGCGCGGGGGTGCCGGTGAGTGCGGCGAGGTGGGTGCGGGCCCGGTCGGCGTCGGGGCCGGCGCAGGCGCAGCAGCGGGGCATGGTGGTGCGGTGCCTTTCGTCGAGTGGCGGCCCGCCGGGGCGGGTCCGGGGTGGGTCCGGGATCCGGGGCGCGGGGCCCGGGGGGCTCAGCCGAAGTCGTCGCCGTCCCAGCCGTCGTCCGAGTCGCTCCAGTCGGCGAAGTCGGCGGACCCGTCGTCGGCGCCGGGGTCGTCGTGGTGGCCGTCGTCGCCGTCCGCGGAGTTGTCGCCGCCCCCGCCGCCCCCGCCGCTCCCGCCGCCGCTGCTGTCGGAGGAGGTCTGCCGCCGGGCCTCGGCGCGCAGTTCCTCCTCCTCCGCCTCCGACAGCGCGTCCGGCGGCAGCTGTGCGGCCGTGATCGCGGCGGCGCCGGCCACGCCGAGGGCGCCGACCACCACGCCGAGCCGCCCGCCGAAGGAGCTGCGGTTGAGGGTGACCAGCCCGCCGTTCCACACGGTGCGCCCGTAGCCGAGGTCACGGCCGTACTCGGTGGTGCCGTCCGCGTACCGCCGCTTGACCAGGTCGCGGCCGAGGGGTTCGTCGGTGCCGGAGCGGCCGAGGCTGTCGTGCCAGTGGATCTGCCGGTCGGTGCCGCGCCGGCGCCACTCGCTGCGGCCGTCCTCGTACCGGCGGTGCACTTGGCCGTCCGCCAGCAGTTCGTCGCGGTAGCCGAGGTGGCGTGCGTTGCTCATGGGTGCGGGGTCCTCACGGATCGGGACGGGCGGGTCGGGCGGATCGGCCGGGGAGGGGCGGGACGGGGGAGGGCTCAGCCGGCGGGCCAGCTGAGGAAGCCGCTGCCGCGCGCGGTGCGCACCCGCCGGTGCAGCGGGGCGCGGCGCGGTCCGGCGGTGGCGCCGCCGCGGACCTGGCGGATCACCGTGTGCAGCAGCCGGGCCGGGGCGACGGCGGCCAGTTCGATGGTCCGCCCGCTGCCGAGCCAGGCCCGCTCCTCGGGGCGCAGCCCGGCGGGCAGCGGGCCGCGGTAGCCGCGCGGGCCGCGCCCGGAGGTGAGGTGCAGGGTGGTGGCGTGCCGGGGCACCAGGCCCATCGAGCGCACCCGGACGCCCGCGGCCGCGTTCGGCCGGTAGGCCGCCCGGAGCTCCTCGAAGCACGCCAGGCCCGAGGGGCTGGCGTCGTGCAGCACGTGCACGACGGCGCCCCCGGCCCGCTCCAGCGCGGCCAGCAGCCGTTCGTCGAGCGGTAGCTCGTCGGCCGCGACGATCGGGCAGGCGGCCTCCAGGTGCAGGTCGTTGGCGAGCAGCATCGCGGTGATCTCCCGGCTCTGGCAGACCAGCAGCCGGGGCAGCCCGTAGTCGTAGC
>NZ_JBHVIV010000060.1:0-57367 GCF_042799475.1 Kitasatospora sp. NPDC057692
TCGTCCTTCGCCAGCCAGTGGGTGGTCACGGTCAGCCCGTTGAGCAGTCCCGCCGCCCCGAGGACGAGCGCCCCGGTGCAGACGGAGGCGGTGAAACGGGTCGTCCCGTGGATCCGGCGCACCCAGTCGATGAACTCCGTGTTGTTCAGCATCAGCCGCGCCCCCGCACCGCCCGGGACGAGCAGCACGTCGCAGGACTCGACCTCCGTGAAGCGGGTGGGCACGTCCACCCGCAGGGAACCCAGCACGTCGGCGATCCGCCCGGGTTCGGGCGCGACGAAGCGCACCCGGGCGTCGGGGACGTTCGCCAGGAGCTCGTACGGGCCGATGGCGTCGAGCGGCTCGAAGAGCCTGAAGAGCGGGATCACGATGTCCATGCCGGGGAGCCTAGGCAGGCCTCCGTGTCGTCCGGGGGCGCATCCGCGGACACGCCCGGGCACGCACGGCAGGTTCACGAGAACGGGGGGCCGCCTCGGCCGCCCGCCGACGCACGTCTCCGCCGAAGGGCCCGACGCCGCTGGAAACCCGGAGGCCAACGTACGGGGGACCGCCGGCGGCCGGGGGGTTGGCCGCCGAATCGCGTCGGGGGGTTTCCCCCAGGGAAGTCGGAGGATGTCCCCAGGGCGTCGGAGGTACCGCCACAGCGAAGATCAACTCATCGAACGCCGAGGTCAACGGCGTTCCATCGAGTTGAGGAGTGGTTGGAACGATGACGGCTGACAAGCGGATCGGGCGACGCGGACTGCTGCTGGCGGCGGCGATGGCGGCGGCCGTGCTGGCCCCGGTGGCGGCGAGCGCCGCTCCCGTCGCCTCGGCCGCCCCGGCGGGCCCGGCGGCCGCGCCCGGGGCGAACGCCGCGGACGCCCGGCAGGACGCCGTGGTGCGCGCGCTGGAGAGCGTGGCCCAGCCGCTGCGGACGACCGAGCCCGGCGGCCGCACCGCAGACCTCCGGGCGCTGGGGGAGATGATCGGCGACGCCAAGGTGGTCGGCCTGGGCGAGGCCACCCACGGTTCCCACGAGTTCTTCGCGATGAAGCAGCGGCTCTTCCGCTACCTGGTCGAGGAGAAGGGCTTCACCACCTTCGCCCTGGAGACGAGCTGGACCAGCGGCCTGCGGATCGACGAGTACCTCCAGGGCGGCCCGGGCGACGCGCGGCAGGTCGTCAAGGAGGCCCTGGGCGGCAGCCCGTGGGACCGCGAGGAGTTCGCCGACCTGATCGCCTGGATGCGGTCCTACAACCAGAGCCACCCCCGGAACCCGGTCCACTTCCTGGGCGACGACCTCGGCCTCCCGAAGCTCGGCGACCCGGCCTTCGAGCGGGTCGCCTCCTACCTGCGGCAGGCCCGGCCGGCCGCTCTGCCGCAGCTCGAAGGGCTCTACGCCGGTCTGCGGCCCCTGGACGACCTCTTCGGCTACATCGGCAAGCCGGTCGCCGAGCGCCGGGAGAACGCGGCCAGGGCCCAGCAGGCGCTCGACCTGGTCACCGTGAACGGCACCCCCGGCGACGACGCCTACGAGTGGGCCGTGCAGCACGCCCGGAACATCGCCCAGACCTTCGCCTTCGCCACCTTCGACATCGCCGACCCGGCCTCCGTCTCCGCCTCGGAGCAGCTGCGCGACCGGGCGATGGCCGAGAACACCGCCTGGTGGCAGCGCCGCACCGGCGGCAAGGTCCTGATGTCGGCGCACAACGGGCACGCCGGCTACCTGTCCACGGACACCTTCCTGTACCCCAAGCCGCAGGGCTCCTACCTGAGGGACGCCTACGGCCGCGACTACGTCGCCATCGGCTTCACCTTCGACAGCGGCTCCTTCCTCACCACCGACGCGGTCCTGACCGGCGGCTGGAAGTCCGTCACCGTCCCGCCGGCCACGCCCGACATGAACGAGTACACCCTCGACCGGGTCCGCCACCGCGACTACTACGTCGACCTGCGCACCGCCCCCCGGGCGGCCCGCGACTGGCTGGACGTCTCCCGGCCCACCTACGACGCCGGTTCGGTCTTCGTCAACGACCCCCTGCCGCAGCTCGCGATCGGCCGGGCCTACGACGTCCTCATCCACCTGAACCAGGTCACCGAGGCGCGCACGTTCTGACCGGACGCCCCGGCGGCGGTGGACGTCCGTCCGGAGCGCCCTCGACGGCACGGACGCCCTGACCGCCCGCCGCAGCCGGTGGCCCGGGGCGGCTCGCCGAAAATCCGTGGTCCCGTGGCGGAGGCGCCCGTAGCATCCGCTCATGATCGAAAACGATGGGACCGCGGACACGGAGCTCGACGAGGAGGACGCGAGGGTGGTCAGCTGGCGCAACGCGGTGGTCGGGCTCGCGGTGCTCGACGTCGACGACGCCGAGCTGCTGCAGAGCTGGCGCTCCGACCCGGTGGCGGCCCACGAGATCGGCTTCTGGCCGCGGTCGCTCTCCGCGCTGCGCGAGCGCGTCGAACGCGACCGGGACAACGAGGACCGCGACGACTTCCTCGTCCTGCTCCCCGGCGGCCTCCCGATCGGCCACATCGCGCTGACCGGCCAGGACATGGTCAACGGCACGGCCCGCGTGGAGCTGGTGCTGGCGCCCGAGCACCGCGGCCGCGGGTACGGCGGCGCGGCGCTGGACGCCCTCGTGGACCTGGCCTTCGGCGAACTCCCGCTGCATCGCCTCGCCGTGGAGACCCACACCCACAACAGCGCCGCACTGGCCGTGCTCGCGGGATCCGGCTTCGTGCGCGAGGGCGTCAGCCGCTCCGCCTGCCTGCACCGGGGCCGCCGCTACGACCTCGCCGTGCTCGCACTGCTCCGCCCCGAATGGGAGGCCCTGGACCGCCCCCGCGCCTGGGACGCCTGACCGGCCGTCCGCCCCCGGCTGCCGGTCGCCGGCCGCTCGGCGCGCAGCGTGCCGCTCGCCACATCGACGGAGCGGGCTCTTGAACCGCGGCGGCCCGGAGCCGAAAGGCTCCGGGCGCGGCGGGGTCGGGAGACCGGGGCGGTGGCGGGGCTCAGCCGCGTTCCCAGAGGCAGACCAGGGTGCGGTCGGTGTCCGCGCCGTGGGCCTGGACGCCCAGGTCGTGCAGGAACGCCGTCAGGTCGGGCGCGCCGACCCGCCAGGTCTCGGCCAGGTAGGCGCCGACGTCGGGGCGCCGGAGCAGCTCGGCCGTGGCGCCGGTGCACAGCACCAGCAGGTCGCCCGGCCGGGTGTCGACGGGCTGCCAGCGCAGCTCCAGCCCGTCGGGCAGGGCCCGTTCGGGGGCCCAGGCGGTACGGCCGCCCAGGGCCAGCTGCTCGTTCCAGACGCCGTCGCGCAGCAGCAGGGCCGTCCCGTTGCCGGTGCCGAACACCAGCTGCCGGCGGGTCTCCGCGGGATTCTGGCCGAGCGGGGACAGGGCGGCCAGCAGATCGGCGGACACGTCGCCCGGCGCGGCCTGGCGCAGGTGGCCGAGCCGCTCCAGCCCGCCCGTGGTGCCGCGCAGCGCCGAGCGCAGCAACTCGCTGACGGTGTCGGGGGAGTGGGCCTCCCACATGGCGTACGCCAGCGGTTCGGCGAACGCGCCGACCTGGGTGGCCAGGGAGTTCACCAGTACGTCGGCGGCGCTGTGGGACCAGGCGCCCAGCGGGTTGCCCGCCGCCACCGCCGACAGCAGCGTCTGCCGGGGGAACTCGGGCACGATCCGGGTCAGGAAGGCGTCGCGGCGGAACCGCTGGTCGAGCCGGTTGCGGCCGCCGCGCTGGGACCCGGCCCGGACGTGCAGGTGGCCCAGGTCGACGCCGTCGACGACGGTGTCCGGCGCGACGTCCCGGCCGATCGGGAAGGCGCTCGGTACGGCCACCGGGAACGGGCCGGTGCCGAACCGGGGACCCGAGCGGGCGGGCACCTCCACCGGCCTGGTGATCTCGACCTCGACGATGCGTTCCGGTCCGGGGACCGGGACCTCGCGGACGACCTCGGGGCCCGGCACCTCCACGTACTGGACGGGCCCGGGGATCTCGCGCACCACCTCGGGCCCCGGCACCTCCACGTACTGGACGGGCCCGGGCACTTCGCGCACCACCTCGGGCCCCGGCACCTGGATGTACTGGGGCTGGCCGGGCACCTGGACGGTGGGCCGGCGGGCCACCAGGAACCAGGTGAGGACGGCGTTGCCGATCAGGGACAGGATCAGCAGGATGACGATCACAGTGTTCACGGAGCACCTTCCTGGGCGTCGCGCAGCGCGTCGGCCACCAGCGGGCCGCACGCGGTGGCGATCAGCTTCTCGTGCAGTTCCCGCGCGTACGCGGGGTCGGACAGCCGGTCCCCGTCCAGGCCCGGCCAGTCGGGGTCGGCGGTCCGGGCCAAGCCTTGCGCGGAGGCCCGCAGCGCCGAGCCGTAACGGCGGCGGGCCAGTGCGGCGACCGCCGCGGGAGCCGAGGCGGTCCACGGCTCCAGCACCTGCGCCGCGAGGTCGGCCAGCCCGGCGTCGGCGGCCTCCCGTTCGGTGCGCGCCGCGAGGGCGCGGCCGGTGAGTACCGGGACGACGGTGAGCGCGTGCAGCGACTCGCCGAGGACCCGCCGGACCGCCGCCGCCGCCCAGACCGCGAGGTGCGGCCGGGCGCTCACCCCCAGCGTGTCCGTACCCAGCACCACGACGGCGGTCCGGTCCGCGCCGACCGCCGCCACCGCGGCCGGCAGGATCCGCCGCAGCGCGCCGGTCGCGGCCCGCGGACGGGCGGCCTCGCCGGGCGGCGGGCCCGCGGCGGCCCGCTCCAGCGCGGGGTAGTCCACCAGGACCAGCACCGCGTGCGCCTGGCGGACGAGTCGCGCGGTCCCGTCGGCCGGACGGCCGACCGCGGCCGGACCCACCGGTGCGTCCAGCAGGTCGTGCCGGACGGCGCCGGTCGCGGCCGTGTCCAGCAGCCGGACCAGCAGCTCCCGCCAGCCGGCGGGCGGCAGCGCGGCGTGCAGCAGCGCGATCCGGTGCCGGACCGGCGGGCCGTCGGCGGGCGCCGGGGAGACAGTCGCCGGGGAAACGGACATCGGGGAGGCGGACGTCGCCGAGCGACCGGCTGCCGCCGCGAGGTCCTCGGCCAGGGAGCGGCGCATTCCGGCGCGCTCGCCGACGGCGGTGTCGCCCAGCAGCCGGGCCACCTCGGCGTGCCAGCCAGGTCCGGCCGCGGGGACGGGATCCTCGGGGTGTCCCGTCATGTCAGTGCCGGAGCTGGCGGGTGGCGGCCTGGCGGGGGGAACAGATCGCCTGACCCCGCACCAGTCCCTGACCGCCCGGCGGTTCGTACGGGAGCTTGAGCCACCACAGCACCGCGTTGGGCACCCCGCCGGGCAGGATGCGGGTGTCCGCCATCGTGCTGATCTCCTTCGTCAGGTAGCTGTCGTAGGTGGCCAGTACCTTTGCGCCCTGGGCGCCGATCACGTTGTTGACGCCGTTGCGGAGCTGCAGGCGCCCGTCGTACCACCAACTGCCGCTGGTCGGAATCGGGTCGGCGACGATCTGGGCGAGGGCCAGGTCGAGCTCCGTCAGCTTCGCCAGGAAGGCCGCGCCGGCCGAAGGGGTCTTGTGCTCACCGAGCCTGCTCAGCTCGCCGAGCCAGGTCAGGACGGCCTTCTCCCAGTTCTGGGCGGTCGGTTCGTCGAGGGGCCTGATGTTCTGGAGTCCGTTCGCCCGGACCAGACCGCTGTGCGGTACCAGCAGGCTCTCCCGCACCACGGCGATCAGGTCCATGGCGTGCTGGACGATCAGGCACAGCGGCCGCTGCTGGTTGGGGAGGGCGTGCGGCGGCCGGACCGCCACGGTGCTGTCCTCCGGGTCGAGCAGACGGATCAACCGGGCCCAGAGGTCGTGCAGTTGCTCCAGCGACGAGGTCTCGGACCGCTGCTCGAACGGCACCGGGTCCAGGATGTCACCGAAGCCGGGGAGCCTGCCGGCGTCCGGCGGACTGTCCGTCCCGAGGACCTCGGCCAGCTTCCGGTGCAGGAGGTCGCTCTCGCGCACCGGCAGCCGCAGCGCGTCCAGCCGCAGCCCGCGGGCCAGTTCCCGGTGGTCGGCGGAGAACTCGCGGTTCCGGGCGATCTGCGGGTCCGGTGCCACGAGCTGGGGGCGGAAACCCCCGGACGGACGGCCGGGGCCGGACGGCCACCGGGAGTGGATCTCGCTCTTGAGCAGTCGGCGGACGGCCTGGAGGTCGGGCTCGCCGGCGGTGGTCGTCTCGTCGGCGGGGTCCTCCTCCGCAGGGGCGCTGTCGTCGCCGCCGCTGTCCGTGTCGACGTCCGGGGCGTCCGGGGCGTCCGATACATCTGAGGCGTCCGGGGCGTCCGGGACGTCCACGGCGTCCGAGACGTCCGCAGCATCGGCAACGTCAGAGACGTCCGCGGCATCCGGGTCCGGGGCGGCCGAGGCGTCCGGCCGCTCCTCGGCCGGGGGCGGGTCCTCCGGGGCCGTGGCGTCCGGAGTCGGCGACCGGTCGCCGCCGTCTCCGGCGGCCGCGGCGGGCCGGACCTCACCGGCGGCCTCACCGTCGGCCCCTCCGCCGGACTCCCCGTCGCCGGGGACGGCGGCGGCACCGGAGGACGCCTCCTTCACCTCCCCCAGCCCCCCGTCCGCGCCCGCGTCGTCCGCCGTCGGCAGGGCGCGGCAGACGACGTGGACGAGCTCGTCCAGGTGCCGGTGCGCCAGGTACAGGGCCTCGTCCCTGACCTGCTCCGCCCACACGTCGCGGAGCGTGCCCGCGACCCGGGCGAGCCGCTGGTGCAGGTGCTCGTCGACCGGCGCCAGTGCCAGCAGCGCGTCGGCGAAGGCCACCGCCTCCCGGTGCGCCGCGGCGGTGCGGTGGTCGATGGTGGCGTCATCGTGGACAGAGTCCGCGGAGTGAACGACGTCCATGTCCGTGCTGATCCCTTTCCCTCGTGGTCCGTCGGGCGGTGCGCGTGGTCCGGCGGTGGGTCAGTGCCTGCCGCTGAAGGGGTTCCAGTCGGGGTAGAGGCTGTCGAGGTCCTGCGTCATGAGCGCGGAGTAGACGGTGCCGGGGTGCGCCTGGACCGTCCGCAGGTCCTTCGCCTCCAGGAACGGCGGCACGGTGGCGTGCACCCGCAGCCGGCCGAGGCTGTCCACGCTGAGGTAGCGCGAGGTGCGGCGGGGGCCGACCGGGGCCTTCAGCCGGCCGAGCGGGTGCTCCGTGCCGTCCTCGGTGACGCAGGTGAAGACGTACTCCTTGGCCGAGGGGACCGGTGCGAACGGGATCAGCAGACCGGGGACCGGCTCGTCCGGGCCGGCCAGGTCCTGGCTGTGGTGGAAGGTGTCCGGCAGCCGCTCGGTCAGCTTCGCCGTCTCCGTCCAGTGCGGCAGGACCTCCACCGGCTCGGTGAGCACGCCGTCCCGGTTGATGCCGGCCATCGTGACGCGGCCGGCCAGCCCGGTCAGGTGGCCGTCCTCGCCGAGCCGGGCGCAGCCGAGATCGGCCAGGTCGAGGTAGGGGCCGTCGACGACGTGGTGCGCGTGGTCGCCCTGCCGGAAGTGGATCCGCGGCTCCAGCCGTTCGTCGATCTCCATCATCATCCGCACCACGGGGTCGACGCCCTCGGACAGCCGGCCCGCCCACAGCTCCTCGTCCAGGGTGACGCCCTGGTCGAGGGCCTTGCGGCGGACGTCGTAGGTGCCCCAGCTCATGCTGATCTCACCGTTGAGCGGCCGGTGCAGGTTGATCGACCAGTCCGGCCGGAGCCACGGCGAGCGCACCGCCAGCCGTCCGCCGGGCACCGCGTCGTACGGGGTGCCGACGGCGAACACCAGGGCGCGCTCGGCGTTGTTGTCGATGAGGCTGAAGTCGCAGGGCAGGGTGGCCGACAGGTCGCCGACCTCGATGTCCACCGTGCTGGTGCGCAGGTTGTCGGCGTCGTCGTCGGCCCGGAGCCCGGAGCGGGTGCGGGCGAGGCTGCGGGTGTGCGCCCAGGCCGCGCCGATCGAGGTGGCCTGTTTGGCGAACGGCGCCTCCACGTCGATGGCGGCGGGGTTGTGGAACACCGGCCGGCCGTTGGCCAGGGTGCGCGGCGCGATCTCCTCGGCGACCGAGTCCAGCACGATCTGCATCGAGGTGCTGCGCCCGCACAGGATGATCCGGTCCAGGGTCAGGGACGGGTCCTGCCCGAACCGGCTCTGCACCAGTTCCACCGCGATCGCCGCGGCCTCCCGGAAGACCGGGACGGCGAGGAGGGCGAAGTCCTCCCGGCGGATGTCGAACAGGTGCTCGGTCTCCCGGCGGTCCAGCAGGGCGCGAAGTCCGCCGGCCCGGTCCTGGTCGGGCAGGTCGTTGAGCCAGCCGATCACCTGGGTCCGGGTGACCGTCCACACCGGCTCCGCACCGTCGGCCGGTGCGCTGCCGAGCAGGATCTTGGCCCGCTCGGCGTCCGCCCACACCTTGCGGAACAGCGGGTTCTCCAGGTTGGCGCCGGGCTCCCAGCCGGTCGGCAGGATCGCCGCCAGCACCGCCGTGACGCTCTCCGGGGCGAGGGTCTTGGGCAGGACCTGGCCGGAGAGGTGGCCGAGCACCTCGGCGGCCAGCTTGCGCGGCGGCTCGGTCGCGGTGGCGGCCAGCGCGTCGGGGAGCAGGCTGAGCAGCTCCTGCCCGAGGCCGGGCGAGTCCGTGCTCCAGCCGCCGCCGGCCGCCGCGCGCTGCTCCTCGTGGGCCAGTTCCAGGAGGTAGTCCGCGAACGCCGCCTTGAGCAGGTAGTAGACCCGCAGGGTGAGGTAGTCGCCGCCGAGGTCGGGGTGGCCGGAGGAGCCGAGCACCTCGGGGCGCAGCTCGTAGCGGCGGCCGCGGACCCGGGCCTGCTCCTTGGTCATCGGCTGGCTGTAGTCGGTGAGGGTGAGCCCGAGCAGGGCGATGTCGGTGGTGCCGCCGCCGATGTCGACGACCAGCATGGTCTGGCGCCAGGTGTCGTGCTCCTGGCCGGAGAGCTTGTGGGAGGCGGCGCGCAGCGCCTCGACCCCGGTGCCGGGGCTGCCGGCGAAGTCCCGCATCACGAAGAACAGCCCGGCGGCCACGCCCTCGTCGTAGCGCAGCACGACCTGCTGCAGGCCGCACTTGTCGAGCAGCAGGTGCTCCAACCGGTTCTGCGCGTCGGGCGGGGTGGTCGTCGGATGGGTGACCACCAGCTCGGTGAGGTGGCGCAGTTCGCCGGTCTGCGGGTGGCGGATGTTCTCCTGGGTGCTCTCGATCAGCCGGACGAACGCCAGCGCGATCAGGTCGTCGGAGCTGTGCTCCACGTCCGCGCCGAGGCCCGGCACCGGGATCGGGCCCGGTCGGCGCAGCCGGCGCTTGAGCCCGCGCACCGGGGAGCTGGACTCGTCCATGCCCAGGGTGAGCCGCCCGTCGGCGACCGTGAGCACGCTCGGCACCTCGTACGTGGTGGAGGCGCCGGTCAGGAAGTCCACCCGGCGCAGGCCCAGCCGGGCCAGCGGGGGGACCCGGAAGGCCCGGTCGTAGGCCGCGTGCAGCCGGGGGACCAGCCACTCGCTGAACCCGGCGGTGCGGGCGAGCTTCTCCAGCTCGTGGGCGGTGCCCTCGACCAGGGCCGCGGCGGGGCCGTCGGCGAGGGTGAGCAGCTCGGCCAGCCGCCGCGGGGTGCGCTCGCCCGCCGGCTGGCCGGCCAGCACCCGGGCGGCGAGCAGCTCGGCCGCCGCCGCCCAGGCCGGCGGCGTCGCGGGCTCGGCACCGGCCGCGCGGTGGACGACCTCGGCGAGCGAGGCGCCGAGCGAGCGGCCCTGCTCGGGGTCGATCCGCCAGATGACGTTCTCCTCGCCGTTGTAGACGGTGGCGGTCGAACCGGTGTTGCCGAAGTCCACCGCGGCGAAGTTGTTGAAGACCAGCCCGGGGCCGATGTGCCGGGGTATGCCGTCCAGCAGCGGAGCGGCCTGCTGCGGGCCGTCCTCGGAGCTGAAGGTCAGCTCCACCGACCCGAAGTCCTCGGCCTGGACGCCCTTCTCGTTGCGGTAGATCAGCTGCCACGTGACGCTGACCCGCACGTCCCCGGCCGGGGTCTCCGGGGGGCGTACGACCTCCGCGGGCACGACCAGCCCGGGGATCACCACCAGCCGGCCGTAGACCGGCAGGTTGTCGGGGAAGGGCAGCGCGGTCCAGTTGTTCTGCAGCCACTGCCGCAGCGGCGCCGAGCCGTCCGCGGTCTCGATGATCCGCAGCTCCTGCGGATAGCCGAGCAGGTTGTCGTAGGACTCCAGGACCACCTGCGGCAGGACGTGGCCGCCGTCCTCGCGCGCGGCGCTGGTGAACGCCTGGTCGGCGCCGGTGAGGCCGGGGACGGCCTCGAACATGACCTGAAGAGTGCTCACTTCTCCTGCTCCCAACGACGCAGTACGGCCCGCAGCGAGCCGTTCTCCTCGGACCCGTCGGCCGCTCCGCCGCCGTCGCCCGCTTCCCCGCCGCCCGCCGCCCCGGCGCCGGCGCTGATCATCTCGGCCACCTGGAGTGAGTCCGGCACCGCGCGCGCGTTCTGCTGCACCAGCTGGATCAGGCCGGTGAGGGCGGCCGACAGCATGTCGGTGAACGCGGCCGCGGCCTGCTCGTACACCGCCGCGACCAGCCGGCTGCGGAACAGCGCGACCACGTACTGGCTGCTCTCGGCCTCCCGCCGCTTGGGCGAGGGGTCGTCCGGGTAGTCGTGGCTCCACGGCAGCACGTGGTCCGGGAGCTGCGGGAACCCGGTGATGTCGGTGGGCGCCAGGGCCGCCGCCGAGGTGGTGGCTGCGGCCGTCGCGGTCGGGGGGAAGTACGCGGTCGTGGTGAGCACCCGCAGCTGGCTGACCCGGAAGGACGGGGGCACCCGCGACTCCGGGAGCTGCGCGAAGAGTGCCTCCAGCCGGACGCCGGTCTCCTCGTCGGCGAGCCACGCGTGCACCTCGCCGAACACCTCCTCCTGTTCGGCGGCCCACGACTCGGCCCACGCGGTCAGCTGCTTCAGCGCGTCCTCGCGCAGCGCGGTCACCGTCCGCACGTAGTGGCGGTGGAAGGCCGCCGTGGTGTCGGCGTCCCGCTCCTGCGACTGACCGGCCAGGTTCTTCAGGAACTCCTGCTGCAACTCGGGCGGGAGCACCCGCACGTAGTCCGGGACCTCGGTGCTCGACACCGGGGCCTTGGTCACCACGCCGTCCTCCAGGGCGGCGAACAGCTCGTTCCAGAGCGGCCACGAGAACACCTTGGTGACCGCCTGCCGCTCCAGCCGGGCCAGGACCGAACCGCCGCTGCCCTGGCGCGCCTTCGCCGGGTTGCGCAGCTCGTTGAGCGCCGTCATCAGCCGGCCCGCGTCGGCCCCCAGCCGCTCGAACCGCTCGATCAGCTCAGCGTGCTCCGGACTGCCCTCGGCGACCGAGTGCGCCCTGGTCCGCGCGTCCACCGTGCGCCAGGCCCGGTGGGTGCGCCGGAACTGCTCGCCGACGGTACGGCGCTTGAGCCGTACGCCGTGGGCCTCGATGTGCTCGGCGATCATCGCCCGCAGGGCGAGCAGCCCGCCGTCGCGCGCGTACTCGCCGAGCTGGCGCACCCAGTGGTGGCCCGGGTCGGCGAGCGCGATCCGGTTGGCCAGCTCGCCCCATTCCCGGCGCCGCTTCGCCATCGCCTTGGCCGCCTCGGGCGTCATGGCCGAGAGGTCCGCGAGCGTGCAGTCGAGACCGGAGCCGTCGGTCGCGACCGCGGCGAGCACCGACACCGGCAGCGCCCGCTCGATCCGTTCGAACAGCAGCTTCCCGGCCTCGACCCGGAACATGTGCAGCGCCTCGGAGGCGTCCGTCGCCGTGGCACCGAGCGCCACCGTCTCGGCGGGCAGCTCCGGGGCGTTGTGGGCGTCCCACTTGTTGAAGGCCATCAGGATGCTGTCGGCGAGCGTGTCCCGGTGATGGCCCTGCGACTCCATCTTCCCGTAGAACGTGCCGACCAGCCGGGAGCCCATCAGGTCGCCGCGGGGGACCACGAGGATGGTCTCGACGTTCTTCAGCTGGGACAGGCACAGGTAGTCGTCGCGGCGTCCGGCCGCCCCGAGGCCGGGGAAGTCCAGCAGCAGCGCGCTGCCGTCCTGGGAATCGACCGCCTCCCAGGCGCCGGGCCGGACGTCGACCTCCATGTCGATCCGCCGGATCAGCGGCGACAGCACGGCCCGGTACTCCTCACCGAGCGCCGCCCCGGTGCGGGAGGCGTGCTCCAGGGCGGCCTCCAGGCTCTGCCGGTCGAGCTTCTTGCGCAGCGGCGACCGGGCCGGGTACGGCGCGCCGGGGTCGTCCGCCTTGCCCATGTCCGCGAGCGCCCGGGCGACCGCGGTGGACATCCCCACCGTGCTGCCGAACAGGTCTGGGTCGACCGTCAGCAGCGCCTCGCTGAGCCGGTGCATCTCGCGGACGCTCTCGCGCAGGGTCTCGTCGTCCTGCGGGTGCGTCCAGAGCGCCTCGCGCGCCCAGGTGTCGAAACGCTGCCAGGTCCGCGGATCGCGCCACAGCGGGGTGGCGTCGGTCGCCGGGGTGGCGATGGCCGCCAGGAACTCCTGGAGCGGCCGGCGGTCCAGCCCCTCCTTCGACCGCTTGAAGTCGGCCGACAGCTCGTTCGCCATGTAGGTGAGGCAGCCCAGGACGTCGGCCGGGCTGAGGAGTTCGGCCACCGCCCGGTCGCCGAGCGCGGTCGGCCGGTCCGGCGGGCCGCTGCGCAGCCGCAGGGCGGTCACCTGCGCGGTGGTCGCGCGGTTCGCGGTCGGCAGCAGGTCGGGCTTGCCGAGCAGGGCGCCGATCAGGCTGGACTTGCCGGCGGTGAACTCGCCGACCACGCCGATCGCCACCGGGGTGGTCGCGACCCTGATCAGCTCCTCCGTGTGGTGCAGGGCGTCGCGGAAGTCGTCGGCGGCCTCCTCCGGTACGTCCAGCGGATCCGGCGCGGCCTCTTTGACCTCCTGGGCGAACCGCAGTGCCTGTACCGGGTCGTCCCATTTCACGGGCGTGCTCCTTCACGGGTGGTGCCGGGTGCGTGGGCTTCGGTGGGTGCGGAGTGCGGAGTGCGGAGTGCGGGAATGCGGTGGGTTCGGGCTCGGGTGGTTCGGGCTTCGGCGGTGCGGGGTCACGAGTTGTAGAGGAACAGCTCCATCCGCAGGGTGCCGGAGGCGGCGTCGAGGTCGAGGTAGCCCCGGTAGAACCCGGGATCGGTCGGCAGCAGGCCGTGCCCGCCCTGCCGGATGGCCTCGGCCGCGGCCACCGCGAAGGCGCTGCTGGCGTTGGACGTGGGGTCGCACCTGCCGCAGCCCCCGGCCGTGCCGAAGACGAAGACCATGGCACCGCGCTTCTGCTCCCCGTTCAGCGCGGTGGTGACGGCGTCATTGATCCGGCGGGCGGCGGCGGCCTTGCGCTCCGGACTGCCGTTCACCAGGTCGTCGGCCACCGACTGGTCGGCGAGCAGGGCCAGGTTGCGGCTCTGCGGGATCATGCCGACCGGAGGCGTCGGGGTGGGGGTCTGCGTCGGGGTCGGGGTGGCCGTCGGCGTGGACCGGGACGGCGACGGGGTGAGGGCCGCGGTCGGAGTGGCGGTCGGCGGCGGGTCCGAGACGACGGCGGGTGTCCGGGTGATCTGACCGCCGAGCACCACCAGCACCAGGATCAGCAGCAGGTCGGCGAAGAGCCAGCCCGCGAGGTGCGTGACGCCGGTACCCCTCACGACGGGCTCCCCGGCTCCGCGGAACGCGGTCCGGCCGGGGGAACGTCGCGCGGGGGCCGGTCGTCCGGCCGTGCGGTCGGCGGAGAGGTGTCCTGCGGAGGGGTGTCCTGCGGCGGGGTGTCCTGTGGTGGGGTGTCCTGTGGTGGGTCGGTGTGCGGGCGGGGGTCCTGCGGGGGCGGTACGACCCGCGGGTCCCGGCCCTGCGGAGGGACGGCCCGCGCGGGCACGTCGTACGGGGGCCGGGCGTCCGCCTTGCCCAGGCGGACGGCCTCCGGACCGGCGCCGCCACCGCCGCTGCGGTCGCCGCTGCCCAGGCGGACGACCGTGCGGTCCAGGCCGCCGACGCTCGCGTCGAGGGCGTCCACGCTGCCGTGCAGCGTGCCGACCGTGGCCCCGAGGCGCTCGGCGGTGCCGTCCAGGGTGACGACCGCCGAGCCCAGGTTCTCCACCCCGGAGTCGAACACGCCGACGGTCGAGCCGAGGGCGCCCGCGGTGCCGTCGAGCACCGTCACGGTGCCGTTCAGCGAACCCACCGTGCCGCCCAGAGTGCCCACCGCGCCGCCGAGTTCGCCGACGCTGCCGTCCAGGGCGCCGACCGTCCCGCCGAGCGTGCCCACCGTCCCGCCGAGCGTCCCGACGGTTCCGTCGAGGCTGCCGACGGTCCCGCCGAGCGTGCCGACCGCCGTGTCCAGGGTGCCCACGGCGCGGGTGAAGTCGGTGAGCGCGGCCTCCACGGCGCCGCCGGCCTGCTGGAACTGCCGGCTGAGCTCGACCGCCGCGGTGGCGATCGCCAGGTGGTAGGTGCGGGCGATGTGGTCGGCGCCCGTGCCGAGGGTGTGTTCCAGCCAGCCGGAGAGCCCCTCGCCGGCCAGGCCCAGCCGGTCGCCCGAGCGGTCGAGCGCGGCCGAGACGGTCCGCAGCTCGTCCAACAGGACGGCGAGCGAGGCGTCGGCCCGCTCCGAGGCGCCGCCGACCAGCCGTTCGCCCTGCGCGGCGGCCCGGGTGACCAGCTTCTCGACGTTCTCGCCGATCTCGCCCATCCGCAGGCTCGCGGTGTCCGACAGCACCGTGACCGTCCGCGTCATCTCCCCGGACAGCTCCTGCACCGTCCGGACCGCGTGGTCACCGAGGGCGCCGACGGTACGGGCCGAGGCGTCGGTGGCCTCCCGGATCTCCTGCACGCTCTCGGCGGCGGCCTGCGACAGGTCCGCCCGGGTGCGGGCGACCTCCTCCCGGACCAGCTGCGCCACCGCGTCGGCCGCGGCCGTGCTCCGCTCGGTCGCGGTGACCAGCCGGTTGCCGCTGTCGGTGAGCCGGCCGGCCGTGCCGTCGAGCACCGCGGACGCCTCGCTCAGCTGCTTGGTGCTGCGCTTGGCGGTGCGCAGCAGTTCGACGGTGCTGTCGGCGAGCGACCTGGTGGCGGCGTGGGTGTCGGCGGCCCGGTCGAGCAGCGGGGTCAGCTGCGCGGCGGCCCGGCTCAGTTCCGCGACGAACCTGGCCGGTGCCTCCAACCTGGCCGCCGACAGCAGCAGCTGGGCCTCCGTCAGCAGCGGCGGGAGCTGGGCGACGGCGGCGCCGAGCGAGGCCTTCCCGGCCAGGTCGCCACGCCGCCGGACGAGTTCGGCGGCCAGCGTGGTGCCGAGCAGCAGGAGCAGCGCCGCGATCGTCCACCACACCATGGCGCCGAAGGTGAACAGCCCGCTGAGGTGGCCGCCGAAGCCGTCCTGCCACAGGTCGAGGAAGGTCCGGCCGTCGGCGAGCTCCCGCCCGGCCTGGGTCGAACGCAACTCCTCGTACGCGCCGGTCGCCCGGCTGAGCCCGAACCAGGTGATGCCGAGCGGCACGAACACCAGCAGCGGCGGCGCGTGGGTGACCGCCTCCCGCAGCCGGGAGGTCCGGTCCGCCGGGGTGTCCGGGGCGCGGTACAGCTCGGGGCGGCCGAACAGCGCCATCAGGTCCAGCTGCGCCCAGGTGTCGACGTCGGCGGCGAGCGCGTCCTGGGCGTTCGCCGCGGCCGTCTGCCGGTCGGCCGGCGCCTGGCCGGCCCGTTCGTCCACCGCGAGGGCCAGCCCCCGAAGGCCCCGACGCTGTGCGGCAAGCACGGGCAGATCGGCGACGGTTCTCAGCCGTGCGCCGAGCGTGCCCCCTGAAACAGAATTCTGGCCCAAAACCGCCCCCCAGGCAGCAGGGCGCGACCGCCTGGTGCGGCGTCGACCCCGGAAGTCCAAGTGTGCACAGTTCCTTCGTCGGCTGTGGCTGATTCCGGTAAAGCCGGGGGCTTCAATTTTCGCGTGTACGACCGTTGTTGCGCTGCTCGTAGGGCTGCGGCCACCTTGCCGCGGTTGTCATGTCCGGCCGGGCGGAAGGACGTCCGCGCGGGCGCGCCCGTGATCGCCGGACGGTTCCCGGGCGGCGGCCGCGCGATCGTCCGACGGCGGCGCGGACGTAGAAGTCAAGCCACTCGCGGTGCCCAGCAACCGGGCGGCCTCTGTCATCGCCGATCCCAGCGGCAGATCGAGGCGGAGCGCGGCGAGGTCGTCGCCGCGGGTGGGGCCCTGGTTGACGATGGCGACGGGCAGTTGCGCCCGGGCGGCGCGGCGCACGAAGCGCAGGCCCGACAGGACCGTGAGCGAGGAACCGAGGACCACCAGCGAGCTGGCGGCGTCCACCAGTTCGTAGCAGTCCGCGACCCTGGCGGCGGGCACGTTCTCGCCGAAGAACACCACGTCCGGCTTGAGTACGCCTCCGCAGTCCGCGCAGGGCGCGACGCGGAAGCCGTCCACCAGCTCCTGCGCGAGCTGCGCGTCACCGTCCGGTCGCAGAACGGCGCCGGGGCGGCGGAAGCCCCGGTTCAACTCGTCCAGGCGCATGTCGAGTTCGGCCCGGGAACTGGTGCGGCGACAGTCGAGGCAGATCACCCGGTCGAGCCCACCGTGCAGCTCCACGGCCTCCCGGGTGCCGGCCGCGTGGTGCAGCCCGTCGACGTTCTGGGTGATGACCGCCCCGATGTGCCCCGAGCGGCGCAGGAGCTCCACCGCCCGGTGGCCGGCGTTCGGCCTGGCCCGGGCGAAGAGCGGCCAGCCGGTGTGGCTGCGGGCCCAGTAGCGGCGGCGGGCGGCCTCGCCGCCGGTGAACTCCTGGTAGGTCATCGGCGTTCCGCTGCGGTGGCGGCCGGTGGCACCGCGGTAGTCGGGGATGCCGGACTCGGTGGACAGCCCCGCCCCGCTGAGCACCACCGCACCGCGCCGGTCCAGCATCCTCACCAGATCCGCGAGGCCGCCGGAGCTCGTGGGGGACTCCGGGGCGCTGGCTTCCGACGCGTTCATACCGCCGAGGGTAACTCCGCCGACCGGCCCCTGTGCAGGGGCCGCTGTGCGGGGGCTGCTCGGCCCGGCAGGCCCCTCGTGACGAAAGAATCTTCAGCTCCGGACGGTGGGGTGACCTCACTTGGAGCGGTCTTGGCCGAAGAATCTCCTGCCCGGGCGGTGGCGCGGGCCGTTCCGGCCGTCCCGGCCGGGGCGGGGCGGGCGTACCCGCCGGCGCCCGGGACGAGGCCCGCCGTCCGGCTCGCCTCAAGGGCCGGGTGTTCGTCGTCGGGCCGACGACCGTGGAGAATGTCCGGGTGAGCGATGTACGTGAAATCCTGGATTATTCGACGTTCGGCCGTGCGGTGCGCGAGCTGGCGCAGGCGGTGGCGGATGACGGGTTCGAGCCCGATCTCATCCTGAGCATCGCCCGCGGTGGTGTGTTCGTGGCCGGAGGTCTGGCCTATGCGCTGGACTGCAAGAACATTCACCTCGTGAATGTGGAGTTCTACACGGGGGTGGGCACGACCCTCGACATGCCCGTGATGCTGGCACCCGTTCCCGAGGCGATCGATTTCACGGACAAGAAGGTCCTGATCGCCGACGACGTCGCCGACACGGGAAAGACGCTGAAGCTGGTGCGCGACTTCTGCCTCGGCCACGTCGCCGAAGTGCGCTCGGCCGTCATCTACGAGAAGTCGCACAGCCTCGTGCAGTGCGAGTACGTCTGGAAGCGGACCGACGACTGGATCAACTTCCCGTGGTCGACGGAGGCGCCGGTCGTCCGGCGCGCGGGCGGCGTCCTGGACGCCTGACCGGGGCCGCATCCGGAACCGGCCTGCGGCGTGCGTCCGGCCGGATCCGTCCGGACGATCACCCGCGGGTCGGCCGTGACGGGTTCGGCCGGGGCCTCCCGTACCCTGGGCAGGACTGTGCGGGCGCGAGCGGGAGGTGTGCCGATGGACGGCGGCAGCGTTCTGTGGTGGGTCGTCGGTGCCCTGGCGGCCGCGTCCCTGGCGATCGCGGTGGTCCTGGTCGTGAAGCTGGTCCGAACCCGGAGGCTTCTGGCGTCGACCGGTGTCCCCATGTCGGCCAAGTTCCTGTTCTGGGCATCCATCGCCTATCTGATCAGCCCCGTCGACCTGCTCCCGGACCCCGTCCTGCTGGACGACATCGGGCTGCTCCTGGTGGCCCTGCGCACCCTGCACAAGGCCGTCGGGCAGGCAGCGCGCGGCTCCGGCGACGCCGACCGCTACGGGTCGGCCTGACCGTCCCCGGAAAGTGGACGTCCGAAGCGCGCCCGGGGCCCGTTGCGAAGGCGGTCGGCCTTTGCCACGATCATGGTTCGGCACGAGGGGATGGCGGACCGCAATGGGGCAAGAGTCGAAGGCTTGGTACGGCGCCAGAACCTTCTACAGATGGCTGAACTGGGAAGGCCGTCCCTACGAGGAGCGTGTCGTGCTGTTCCGCGCACGGTCCCTCGACGAGGCCGTGGAACTGGCCGAGCGGGAGTCGGCCGAGTACGCCCGGGAGGGCGACCTCGAAGTCCTCGGCCTGGTGCAGGCATACCGGATCTCCGACGGCGGCGAGGAGGTGGGCGCGGGTACGGAGGTGTTCTCCATGCTTCATTCGCTCGACCGCACGAGGAACGCGTTTCTCGACCGCTACGACTCGGGACCGGCGCACACGCAGATCAGTGAGTGATGTCGTTCGCGAGGTTCGGTCCGGCAGAAGGGCGTCGATGTCCGCGCTCGACCACCCCCACCTTGGCGCCGGCCGTGCGCCACGAAGCGGCAGTGCTGGCCGCAGCCATCAGCGAACGGCTTGGACCAGCACTTTCGCAGCAGACCCTAGTCAGCCGGTGTGCGGTTGACGGCGGCTCGGAGCTGCAGCCAGGTCGGGTCGGTCGCGGCGGCCTCGGTCACGGTGGCGAGGTCGCCCTGGGACCAGGCGCCGCTGCCGTCCGTGATGACGAGGTGGGGCTCCAGCTCGCCGTCCTCGGGCACGTCGTCGGTCGATGCCCGGAACGCCGCGGCCTCGTCGCCGAGTACGGCGGGGGCAGTCGGGTGCACCGACAGCAGGACCAGTTCGCCGTCGGCGCGGGCGGCCAGCAGGTGGCCGGTCGCGGTGGCGGTGAGGGCGGAGAGCGGGAGGCCGGAGAGCAGGTCGTGTTCGACGGCCGACCGGGTCGTGACGTCCAGTTCGATCAGGGTTCCGGTGGGGGAGCCGATCCAGAGCACGCCGGGTGCGGCGCCGAACGCGAGGTTCTGGCTCGGCCACTCGCCGGATTCCCCGGGCTCGCCGAGCGAGGTCGACAGGACCCTTCGCAGGGAGGGGAGTTCGAAGACGTCCACGGAGTCGAAGTACGCGTTGCCGCGGATCGCGAGGTGTCGTCCGTCGGCGCTGAAGAGTGGGGTTCCGTATCCGTCGACGTCCAGGATCAGGGTGTGCCGGAGCTGCCGCATCGCGCCGCCGGCCGGGCGGGCGAAGAGACAGAAGGTGGCGTCCTGGTCGCTGACCAGGGTGGCGAGGAGCGCGCCGGAGGGGTGGGCGGCGACGCCGGTGTCCCAGCCGCGGGCCGTGGTGGTGGCGCCGGTGGCGAGGTCGAGGACGTCCGAGGTCTCCCATCCGGCGGCGGACGGCGAGGCCCAGAGGTGGCCGCCGTCGGGGCTGAACGCCAGGGAGTTGTAGGGGGCCGGGGAGGGTTCGACGACCGGCGGTCCGCCGGGTGTCCAGCGGGTCAGGGTGCTTCCGTCGGTGACGAAGAGCAGCGGTTGCTCGGGGTGCCAGGCCAGCGGGAGGCACCCGCCGGGCCGCCGGGCGGACCGGTCGTCCGCGGGCTCCGGACCGAGGTCGACGGGAGCGAGCTCGCGGAGCCGCCCGTCGGCGAAGTCCCAGATCCGGACCAGGCGGCTGCCGGCGGCTGTGGCGGCCGCCAGCGGGAGGCGCGGGTGGCAGGTCAACTGCTCCACCAGGGGGCCGCCGCCGGCGTGGACACGGGCCAGGACTGCGATTTCGGTCATGGGCTCACTGTAGGGCCGGGGTGTGACGGAGCCCGGCGGATTCACCAGCGGCCGGGGGCCCGGTCGGCACGGGTGCGCAGGGCGGGGCTGCGAGCACCGGGGGCACCGTAGGGACGGCGGTGTGACGGAGTCCGGCCGGCTCACCGGCTGTGCAGGGGTGAGGTGCTGGGCCGTGCTTGTGCCGGGCGCGGCCGGGGCATTTACTGATGGTTTCAAAATGATCTGCAGTTGAGGTCGGGGAAGATCATGATGTGAGAGCACACGGATCCTCGCGACCGAACGGAGCCCGCATCGATGGCAAGGCCCCCTGACGCATTTCAGTCGATCACGTTCGCGGCCTGGCGTGACCGTCTTCCTGGGCAGGACTACGCCTCCAGTCGGTACTACGTCACGCTGGCGGAACTCCTTGTGCGCCTCGGGAGCTTTGGGCTCGGCCTCACCTGGAAGGTGCGGATCGACGATGCTCGACTGGTCACCAGGTTTGCCGACATCGAGAAGGCTTCCTCCGGTGCCGGCATCGGCACCCTGGAGCTACTGGCCCTGGTCACGCCGGACCTTCAGTTTGTTGACGCCGACTTCGCGGGGTACGCAGGTGACGAGCTGAGGGTCGTGCTGAGGGAGTTCGACAGCACGAGTTGGGACCTCTGCACTGCGGATGCCTCGGTAGTCCAGGAGATCCGCCAGCACTACCCGGACGCGGTGCCGACTCCTGAGGATGTTCTCCAGGAGATCCCCTGGCCAACCACCCGGCGCGAGATGTGAGCCAACGCTCGTACTGATCGCTTCTGGGTGGGTTGACCTGTGGGTCTTGCGTTCGACGATCTTGGTCTGCAGGGTGTCCAGGATGCGCGCTGATCTTGTTCCTGATGACCTGTGGGAGCGGGTGGCTCCGCTGTTGCCACCTGCTCCCCAGCGATGCCACCGTTACCCCGGGCGACTCCGCATTCCGGACAGAGTCGCTCTCGCCGGCATCATGTACGTGCTGCGGACCGGTGTTGCCTGGCGTGACGTCCCCACCGAGACCGTGGGCTGCTCCGGCGTCACGGCCTGACGCAGACTGCGGGACTGGACCGAAGCGGGTGTCTGGCCGCGCCTGCGCTCCGCCCTGCTGACCGAACTGCGCCGCGCGGACCTGCTGGACCCGGACGACTGCGCCGTGGACGGCTCGCACGTCCGGGCGCTCAAAGGGGGGATCATGTCGGCCCCTCGCCCGTCGACCGCGCCCGTCCCGGCTCCAAACATCACCTGATCGTCGACCGCCACGGAACCCCGCTCGCCGTCACGCTCACCGGTGGCAACCGCCACGACGTCACCCAGCTCCTGCCGCTACTGGAAGCAGTCCCGTCGATTCGGGGTCTACGGGGACGCCCTCGACGTAAGCCCCGGCGCCTGTATGCCGACCGCGGCTACGACTTCGACAAGTACCGCCGTCTGCTGTGGAAGCGCGGCATCAAACCGCTGATCGCCCGACGCGGCGTCGCCCACGGATCCGGACTCGGGAAGACCCGTTGGGTGGTCGAGCGCACCTTCGCCTGGCTGCACCAGTTCAAGCGCCTGCGGATCCGCTACGAGATACGCGCCGACCTCCACCAGGGCCTGCTCCAACTCGCTTGCAGCATCATCTGCCTGCGACGACTCCGAACCGGATTCTGAAACGATCAGTTAGAAGGTGCCGCCGAGGTAGCCGATGAGGTGGTCCCGGTGCAGGGCGAGATCGACCAGTGCGGCGGCCGGCAGAGCGAGGTGGATGTAGAGGCCTCCCGTCAGCGCGCTCCGCAGGACGCGGACTCCGCCCCGGGACGGGGGCGGTGCGGCGCGGCGGGTGCGCGCTTCGCGACGTGCGCTCGCGCGGCCGAGCGCGATGCCGATCAGCGCACCGACCGCGACCAGGGCGGCGAGCGCCGCCACGACGCGTCCGTCGTACCCGACGCGGGCCAGCAGCCAGACGTCGAGCACCAGGGTGAGGCCGCCGTACAGCGCCGCCTGGACGAGGTCACTGTCCGTGATCCGTGTCACCTGGGGGTTCCCCGCATGGCTCCAGGATGCCGGTCGGAGCGGTCGGGGGGAACCGGTTCCACAAGCCGGGCACCGGGCTCGGGCCGGCCACAACGCGGACGGTGGATGAACCCCGCCCGACGGACGGCCTGATGAGGCATCAATGCCGGGAGCGGAGGCGCTTGTTGCCCTAGGGGATCGTCTCGTGCTCGCGGCGGACACCAGCGCGTTCGGGTACGTCCGGCGATGTACGCCGTTGTCCTCACTGGTCACGAGGTGTCGAGGTTCCGGTGTCGGCGACGATGAGGACGGAGTCCGCTGAGAGGTGTCCCAGGTGTCCGAGCACGTACCGGTCCGTTCGTCCGCCGCGGTTCGTCCGGACCGGCTTGCCCTGCCCGATGTCCTGAGGGGCGTGGCGATCCTGGGCACGTTGATGACCAATGTGTGGATCTTCGCGGCGCCCGGCGGTGAGTGGGGTGCGCTGACCGGTGCGACGTCCGGTGCGACGCTGCGGGACCTGTTGGACGATCCCTCGCCCGCGTTGGCGGCGCAGACGTTCTTCCGCCTCGCGGCGGACGGCAAGTTCCTCGCCCTGCTCACCGTGCTGTTCGGTGTGGGTCTGGCGATCCAGTACGACTCCGCCCGTCGGCGCGGGCGGCCCTGGCCGAAGAGCTACCGGCCCCGGGGGTGGTTCCTGCTGGCCGAGGGCACGGTGCACTTCGTGCTGGTGTTCGCCTGGGACGTCCTGATGGCCTACGCGCTGTGCTCGCTGCTGGTCGCTCGCCTGCTCGCCGCCTCCGACCGGGTGCGGCGGGTCGTCTTCCGGTCGGCCGTGGCCTTCCACCTGGTCCTGATGACCGTCGGGAGCCTCGCCCTGGCGCTGGGCGACGAGGCGTCGGCGACCGGGTTGGGCCCCGATGCCGCAGTGGTGGACCTCTACGCCCACGGGAGCTACCCCGAGCAGATCGCCTTCCGGCTGGCCAACGTCCTCGCCCTGCGGATCGAGCCGGTGATCAGCTTCGCCCTGCTGACGGTCCTCTTCCTCCTCGGCGTCCGCCTCTACCGGGCGGGCGCGTTCGCACCGGGCGAGGAGGGCCGGCGCCTGCGCGGCCGGCTGCTGGCCTGGGGTCTGGGCATCGGGCTCCCGCTCTCGCTGGCCGCCTCCCTGGCCGGATCGCAGGGCTTCCTGATCCAGCGCTACGTGGCCGCCCCCGCCCTGGCCCTGGGCTACGCGGGCCTGGTCGGCGTGATCCTGGACCGCTTCGCCCGTCCGCCGCTCATCGGGAGCCTCACCGCCGTCGGCCGCACCGCGCTGTCCTGCTACGTCGCGCAGAACCTCCTCTGCGCGCTGGCCTGTTACGGCTTCGGCCTCGGCCTCGCCGAGCGGCTGCGGGGCAGCGGGCCGTGGTGGGTGATGGGCCTGTGGGCGGGGGTCTGCCTGCTCCTGGTGCTCGGCGCCCGCCTCTGGCTGCACCGCTTCCCGACCGGCCCGCTGGAGTCCGTCCAGCGCCGAGTGCTGCGCCGCGCGGTGCCCGCCGCCGTGCCCCGGCCGTGATCGCGGGCACCCGGCGGGGCTCTCCCGGTCGGGCGGGCGAAACACCGTTCCGCGACGGCGGGTTCGGCAGGCCGGCGGACGGGTCCGCCGGCGGTCGCCGCGTCGGCACCCCACGGGTATTCACTCGTCCGGCCTATAGGGCGGGGTAGTTCGAGCCCGATATATTCTCCCGTGTCGGGAAACTTCCCCGCGATCCCACAGGACGATGCGGGGAATCGCTTTCGGCACCGCCGCCGTGCCGTTCGGCGCGGGCGTGTCAGCCGTCCCGATACGACAGGACCGACTCACCGACACCTCCGGCGACCTCTACACGGCCGCCGATGAGGACGGCCGCCTCGTCGGCGGCGGTCCGAAGGTGCTGTTTCCGGGGAATCGCACCGCCCCGACGACCACGGCAATTCCCGTCCGCCGGCGCAAGAGGCCGAAGGCAAAGGGTCAATTCGCGGCCCTTGGCCCGACGTTCCCTGCCCGACGGATCACCGCCGAGGACCGCCACCTCCGGGCAACGGAGGACCGGCGGCTCGCGAAGACCGCACGCGACGCGCCCGGGCCCGTTCGCCGTCCGGCGCACACCGTCCACTCGGGAGGAACCATGACCGCCGCCGCCGGCTGGAACGACATCCTGGTCCGGGACAACTTCCAGGACACCGGACAGACCCCCACGGCAGACCCCGTCTGGGAGTCCCCGGACATCATCCCCTTCGGTAGCGACATCCTCGACTTCCCCCTGCTGGAGTCCAGTTACGACGGTCCCGACCTCGGACTGAGCCACCCCATCGTGTACGGGCAGCTCAACCGCATCTACGTCCGGGGGAGGAACCTGAGGACCGGCTGCCCCGCCTCCGGGAACGTCAGGCTCTACTACGCCCCCGGCGGACTCCTCCTCGACCCCCGGGCCTGGACCCCGCTCACCGCCGAGGGGGGCGGCACCGTCGTGCCGTTCACCGTCCGCGGCGGCTCCAGGGAGGTCCCGCCCGGACAGATCTGCGTCAGCAGGTCCGCCTTCCTCTGGCCGAGCCAGAACCCGCCGGGCCACTACTGCACGATCGCCACCGTCGACACGCCCGCCCACCCCATGTCCGCCACCCTGCCCGCGTTCGGCTCGCTCGTCGACTACCTGAACTGGGTCAGGTACAGCCCCAACGTCGGCTGGCGGAACATCGACGTCATCCCGTGCCGGCAGACCAGGTACGTCCTCTCCAGCCTGGCCGTCTGCAACCTGAACAACACCCCGACGCGATTCGTCTTCGGGATCTCCGGCACCGACCTGCCCTCCGGTACCGCGACCTTCTCCAACACCGACCAGCAGGCCCCGTTCAGCCTGACGGCGCAGATCTACGCGCCCGGCACCGACGAGGGGTACACGCGCTCGGTCGTCCTGCCCGCCAACTACTCCGGCACGGTCACGGTCGTGGTCCAGCTCGACCAGCCCCTCCCGTGCGACGCCCGCATCGTGCTGCGCGCCTACAACCCGGTGACCGCCAGGGCCGGAGAGCGCGAGCGGCGACTCGCCGTCCCCCTCACCGGCGTGCCCGGGCTCCAGGACGCCCTGTTCCTCGAACTCGGCGCGTACACCTTCGTCGCCACCTCAAGCAGTCCGTAAACACGGGAGGAGGCACCCGTGTCGGGGTCCGGGCCGACCGCGGTCGCGCCCCGGCGCCGGCCGGCCCGGAACGACCGCGGGCGGTCCGACGGGCCCCGCCGCCCGCTCCGGCGTTCGGGATCGGGAGGCGGGGCCCGGCCGTGGACCCGGAAGCTCAGCTCGCTTGCGTCGGGCCGTCCTCTCCCGTCAGGCCGTAGTGCCGGGCGGCCAGTTCGGGCACATCGGGCTTGACGTCGCCGCGGGCGGCGAGCGTGCGCAGGGCGTGGACGACGATGGACCCGGGGTCGACGCCGAAGTGCCGGCGTGCGTTGTCCCGGTTGTCGGAGAGGCCGAAGCCGTCGGTGCCCAGGGAGGTCCACTGCTGCGGGACCCAGGGGGCGATCTGGTCCGGAACGGCGCGCATCCAGTCGGACACCGCGAGGACCGGCCCCGGTGCGTCGGCCAGCGCCTCGGTGACGTACGGGGTACGGCCCCGGGCCTCGGCCTCCATGGCGTCGCGGCGCAGCAGGGTCCAGGAGGGGGCGGACCACACGTCGGCGGCGACGTTCCATTCGGTGGCGAGCAGCTCCTGGGTGCGCAGGATCCAGTGGATCGCCGTGCCGGAGGCGAGGAGTTGCAGGCGCGGGGCGTCGGCGGGGGCCGCGGCGGCGGGCCGGTAGCGGTACAGGCCGCGCAGGATGCCCTCCTCGATTCCCTCGGCCTGCGGCATCGGCGGCTGGACCTTGGTCTCGTTGTAGACGGTGAGGTAGTAGAAGACGTCCTCGGGGGCCTCTCCGTGCATCCGCCGCAGCCCCTCGCGGACGATCACGCCGACCTCGTAGGCGAAGGCGGGGTCGTAGGGGAGGCAGGCCGGGTTGGTGGAGGCGATGAGGTGCGAGTGGCCGTCGGCGTGCTGGAGGCCCTCGCCGGTCATGGTGGTGCGTCCCGCGGTGGCACCCACCACGAAGCCGCGGCCCAACTGGTCGGCGAGCGCCCAGAACTGGTCGGCCGTGCGCTGCCAGCCGAACATCGAGTAGAAGATGTAGAAGGGGATCATCGGCTCGCCGTGCGTCGCGTACGAGGTCGCGGCGGCGGTGAAGGAGGCGAGCGAACCGGCCTCCGTGATGCCCTCGTTGAGGATCTGGCCGTCGGTGGACTCCTTGTAGTACAGGAGTTGGTCCCGGTCGACGGGCTCGTAGGTCTGGCCCTTGGGGGAGTAGATGCCGGCGGACGGGAACAGCGACTCCATGCCGAAGGTGCGGGCTTCGTCCGGGACGACCGGCACCCAGCGCGGGCCCGTCCCCTCCTCCCGCATCAGGTCCTTGACCAGGCGGACGAAGGCCATGGTGGTGGCGATCGGCTGGGTGCCCGAGCCCTTGGCGAGCGCGGCGAACGGCTTGTCCGAGGGGGCGGGGAGCGGCCGGGGTACGACCCGGCGGGCCGGGGCCGGGCCGCCGAGCGCCCGTCGGCGCTCCCGGAGGTAGGCGACCTCCTCGGAGCCGGCCCCCGGATGGGCGTACGGGACCAGGTCCTCACCCAGCCGGGCGTCGGGGATGGGAAGGCCGAGGAGGTCGCGCATGACGCGGAACTCCTTGCCGGACAGCTTCTTCATCTGGTGGTTGGCGTTGCGGGACTCGAAGCCGGGGCCGAGCGTCCAGCCCTTGACCGTCTGGACCAGGACGGCGGTGGGCGCCCCGCGGTGGTCGAGCGCGGCCCGGTAGGCGGCGTGGATCTTGCGCGGTTCGTGTCCGCCGCGCGAGGTGCCGACGATCCGGGCGAGGTCCTCGTCGCCGTAGGGGCGGGCGAGTCCGGCGAGCGCTCCGGTGAACAGGCGCTCGCGGATGTACGCGCCGTCGCGGGCGGCGAAGGTCTGCAACTGCCCGTCGGGCAGGGTCTCCAGGGCGTCGAGCAGGAGCCCGTCGGCGTCGGCGGCGAGCAGGCCGTCCCACTCCACGCCCCAGGGCGCCTTGACGACGTTCCAGCCCGCCGCGCGGAACTGGGCCTCCAGCTCCTGCATGATCTTGAAGTTGCCGCGCACCGGGCCGTCGAGGCGCTGCAGGTTGCAGTTGACGACGAAGGTGAGGTTGTCGAGTTCCTCGCGGGCGGCGAGCGCGAGGGCCGCCGTGGACTCCGGCTCGTCCATCTCGCCGTCGCCCAGGAACGCCCACACGTGGCTGCGGCTGGTGTCCTTGATCCCGCGGTGGTGCAGGTAGCGGTTGAAGCGGGCCTGGTAGATCGCCGAGAGCGGGCCGAGGCCCATGGACACGGTCGGGAACTCCCACAGCCAGGGCAGCCGCCGCGGGTGCGGGTAGGAGGGCAGGCCGCCGCCGCCCGCCTCCATCCGGAACCGGTCCAACTCGGCTTCGTTCAGCCGCCCTTCGAGGAAGGCGCGGGCGTAGATACCGGGGGAGGCGTGGCCCTGGACGTAGAGCTGGTCGCCGCTGCCGTCGGCCTCCTTGCCCTGGAAGAAGTGCTGGAAGCCGACCTCGTAGAGCCAGGCGGCCGAGGCGTAGGTGGCCATGTGGCCGCCCAGGCCGCCGCGTTCGTTGCCGCGGGTGACCATGACGGCGGCGTTCCACCGGTTCCAGGCCGTGATCCGTGCTTCTATCGCCTCGTCGCCGGGGTAGGCGGGTTCGGCGGCGGTCGGGATGGTGTTGATGTACGGGGTGGCGGACTGCGGCGGCAGCGGCACGCCGGCCCGGCGCGCGTGGTCGAGGACGCGGCGGAGCAGTCGCGCGGTGCGCCGCGGCCCGACGGCGCCGACCGCGCCGTCCACGGAGGCGAGCCATTCGGCGACCTCCTGCGGGTCGGGTTCGGGCAGCTGGTCGAGCTGGTGGTGCGGGGACATGGGTTTGCCCTTCCGTGGTGCGGGCCGACCGGAAGCGGGTAGCGCCTCAGGCGGTCGGCTTTGGTGGGGACTACTGCTGGCCCGTAATGCTCAATGATCGATCAAATATTACTGCCGCGATCCATGGCGCCTCTCCTGTGCGGAAGGGTGCGGGAAGCCGGCTCCGTCGGAGCGTGCCGGATCGCCCCCGGCCCCGCGTGCGCCAGGGGCGCGGTCTCGCGAGGGGCCGGGGGGCGGCGCTCGTATCAGGCGCTCTTCGGCTCGCGCGCGTAGTCCATGACGTGCCGTTCCATGAGGCGCCCCAGGTGTGTGTCGCCGCGGAGCAGGCCCTCGGCGATCTCCTCGTGGTCCTCCGCGTTGTCGTGCAGCTCCGTGCGCAGCCACCGCAGCGAGAGCCGGGTCCACACCTCCACGCCCAGCCCGTCCCAGTGCCGGATGAGCACGGGATTCCCGCACGCGTGGACGATGGCGCGGTGGAAGGCCACGCCGTGCAGGGCCTGGCCGTCGGCGTCCCCCTCGGCGGCCGCGCGGCGCATCGCGAGCAGGTGCTCCTCCAGCGCGGCGGTGTTCCCGGCCAGGCGGGGGGCGGCCAGCATGACGGCGCGGCGCTCCAGGGCGGCGCGCACGACGTACACGTCCCGGAGCTGCGCCACGGTGAGCTCCTGGACGCGGGCGCCCTTGTTGGGGCTGGAGGTCACGAGCTCCATGGCCTCCAGCTCGCGCAGCGCCTCGCGCACCGGCGCCTGGCTGGTGCCCAGCTCCACCGCGACCCGGCGTTCGACGATGCGGTCGCCGGGCTCCCAGCGGCCGGCCACCAGGCCTTCGAGGATGAAGGCGCGCACGTGTTCGTGCAGCGGGGCCCGCTCCAGGGGGAGGGACGCGGGGCCCATGGGGTTCGCAGGACTTGCGGGAACCGGCAACTCGACTCTCCTCAGCTTGCCAGGTGAGCAATGATCGATCATTTGCCATAGTACTCGACACGAGAGCGGCGTCCGCAGATCGCCCCTGCGGCCGGGAAACAGGCGGGCGCCCCGCGCTCCGGCGACCCCTCGCACACCGTGAGGAGTCGCCGGAGCGCAGGGCGCCCGGCGTGTTGTCGCCGATCCGCCGTTCACCGGCGGCCGGTCCTAGGCGGGCGGGAGTACCTCCGAGAGCGCCTGGAGAACCGGTTCGCGGCGGACGTCGATGTGGGCGTAGGCGAGCGCTTCGGCGAGTTTGGGCCGGCCGGAGTAGATGACGCGGCAGATCTCCCGGTGTTCCTCGCAGTGCAGACGCGGGCCGGCCTCGGTGGAGGTGAGGCGGAACAGCCAGTGCATGAGGCCGAGCGAGGGCTGGAGGGAGGCCTGCAGGAGCCGGTTGCCGGTCATGGTGATGATCTCGGCGTGGAAGGCGGTGTTCGCGGCGGCGATGTCGGCGGCGTCGTCGCGCCGCGTCGCGTCCTCGGCCCGGTCCATGACCTGCTGCAGCCCGGGATGCCGGTACCCCTGGGCGCAGCGCTCGGTGGCGCGGCCCGCGGCGAACACCTCCAGGCTCAGCCGCAGGTCGAACAGCTCGTCGACGTCCCGGAGGGTGAGCCGGCGCACGGTGGCGCCGCGCCGCGGTTCGGTGACGACGAGGCCCTCCGCGGCGAGCCGCACGAGCGCCTCGCGCACCGGGATCCGGGAGACGCCGAAGGACTCGGAGAGCTCGCGCTCGCGCAGCCGGCTCCCCTGCGGATAGTCGCCCGCGTGGATCCCGGCGCGGATGAACGCCTCGGCGCGGTCCACGTGTGTCGCGGCGGCGGGTTCGTCGGTCATGCCTGGATCCGGAAGTCGGGGAAGGTGGGCGGGAAGAGGGTGTCGGCGTTCCGGCGCAGGATGTCGCGTTCGCTGTAGGCCGCCCGCATCCTATCGAAGAGGTGCTGGGCCTGCTGCTTGAGGGCCGGGAGGTCGACGCCGGGGAGCGCGCGGTCCACGAGGACCGGCCGGCCCGCGACGACGGAGTGGGTCGCCTGCCGGGCGGTGCCGCTGAGGAGGAAGGTGCGCACGGGGTCGTCCTGGACGCCGTCGCGGAAGTCCGCGAGGTCGAAGGCGACGAGGTCGGCCTGGGCGCCGGGTTCGAGCCGCCCCAGGTCGGCGCGGCCCAGTGCGCGGGCGCCGCCGAGGGTCGCGGCCTCGACGTAGTGCTCGGCGGGGGCGGCGTCGAACCGCTCGTCGACGAGCTTCGCGAGGTGCACGCCGGTGTCCATCCCGCGGACCAGGTCGGGCGGGAAGGAGTCGGTGCCGAGGCAGAGGTTCACGCCGGCGGCCCGGTACGCGCCGAAGGAGTGCAGGACGGAGCCGTAGCGCAGTGAGGTCAGCGGGCAGTGCACGACGGACACGCCGGCCCGGGCCAGCCGGTCCAGATCGCCGCGGTCCTCGCCGTGCACGTCCGGATGGCGGTCGATGAGCATGGTGTGGGGGATGAGCAGCCGGGTGTCGAACAACCCGGTCTCCTCGATGAGTCGGATGGGCTCCATGCCGTGCATGCGCTCGACCAGCTCGCGTTCCACGGTGCCCTGCAGGGCGTGCAGCCGCACGAGGACGTCGCGGCGCCGGGCGACCTCCGCCGTCTCGCGGAGCAGTTCCGCGGTCAGGGTCTCGATGCGGCACGGCAGCAGGACGCCGGTGAGCAGCGGGTCGGCGAGCCGGTCGAGGTGGTCGAGGAAGCGGACGGCGTCGTGCAGGCCGGCGCGGCCCCGGTCCTCGTCGAAGGCCACGCCCCGGCCGCCGTCCGCCAGCGCCACGTTGACGCCGGAGCGGTAGGCGGGCCCGAGGTAGCCGCGCAGCCCGATGCGGCGCGAGGTCTCCGCCATCGCCACGAGTTCCTCGTACGGCTCGGCCCAGGAGCTGTGCACCTCGGAGGCGATCGGCATGTAGGTGGTGATGCCGTGCAGGGCCAGCTGCGCGAGGGCGAACTCGCGGACGGTGCGCCGCTCGTCGGGGGTGAAGACGTCGTGGCGGCGGTGGTCGAAGTAGTCCTGGGACCACTGCAGCCCGCCGCCCATGGCGGGGCCGTGCCAGGAGTCGAGGACGAGGTGGTCGATGTCGGTGAGCGCGTCCAGGTCGATCAGACCGGGCATGACGAGCGAGTCGCCGAGGTCCAGATCGACGTCGACCGGGCCTTCGTAGCGCCGGCCGACATGGACGATGACGTCGTCCTCCCACACCACCTCCCCGTCGTGCAGCAGCGCGTGGCCGCCGTTCTGGTGGGCGAGTACGTGACGGGCGCGCCAACGCGTGCGCATAGGACCTCCTGAGGCCGGTCGGAATGCGGACAACCTAGACGCTGGCATACCAAGTGTGGAAGACGTCGGTCGCTGCGACTTGATCGTGACCTGGCGTGCGAGGCGTCCGCGGCCCGCCGGAGGATGCGCACCTGACCAGTGTTTACGCAGGTGAAGCGGGTTTCTATCGGTCGGGGAAGCGCGCTGCGGGCCTCGCTCGGCACAGCGTGGGACATTTTGGTCGCCGTCAGGTCTGGTGGCGAATCCTGATTTCGGTATACCGTCCGGACACCCGCTCGGTATACCGTCCGGGTCACCCCCCACCCCATTGCGCCGGAGGACCGACGTGTTGGATCCCCATGAGCCGCCGAGCCGGACGCCCCCCGCCGCCGCGTCCGCGCCCACTGCCGAACAGGTGGCCACGCTCTCCCCACAGCCCGCCACGACAGGCTCCGGACCCTCCGCGGAGCAGACCGGCGCGCGCACCCTCCTCGGTACCGCCTGGCTGCGCATCCGCCGCAGCCGGGTCGCCGTGGGCGCGCTGGTCGTCGTGGCCCTGATCATGCTGTTCGCGATCCTGGCCCCCCTGCTGACCTCCCTGGAGGGCCAGGACCCGTACACCTCCCTGACCGGGCCCGACTACCTCGACGAGGTCGACACCCCGGGCCTGCCGCTGCCGTACTACCGGTTCCCGTCCCCGGACCACTGGCTGGGCCTCGAACCGGGCCTGGGCCGCGACCTCTTCGCGCGGATGGCCCACGGCGCCCGGATCTCGCTGGTCATCGCGCTGCTGTCGACGCTGGTGTCGGTGTTCCTCGGCACCGTGATCGGCGCCGCCGCCGGATACTTCGGCGGCAAGGTCGACATGGTGATCAGCCGGGTGATGGACCTGTTCCTGGCCTTCCCGCACCTGCTGCTCGTCCTGTCGCTGACCCCGATCCTGCAGTCGCGCCTCGGCGGCACCGCGCTGGACTCCGGAAGCCTGCTGCCGGTCGCCTCACTGGTGATCATCCTGGGCTTCTTCGGCTGGGCGTACCTGGCCCGCGTCGTGCGAGGCCAGGTGCTGTCCCTCCGCGAGCAGGAGTTCGTGGAGGCCGCCCGCGCCTACGGTGCGTCCCGGCGCAGCATCATCTTCCGCCAGATCATCCCGAACGTGATGGGTGTCGTGCTGGTCTACGCGACCATGCTGATCCCCACCAACATCACCGCGGAAGCGGCCCTGTCCTTCCTGGGCGTCGGCGTCAAGGACCCGACCCCGTCCTGGGGGCAGATCCTCAACGCGGCCCAGGCCGGCAACTGGTACCTGTCCGACCCCTGGTTCCTGGCCGTCCCGGCGGGCGCACTCGTGATCACGGTGCTGGCCTTCAACCTGCTCGGCGACGCCGTCCGTGACGCGCTGGACCCCAAGTCCTCCCGCCACTGAACCCACCTCTCCCACCCGCTTCGACTCCCCCCTCGAAGCGTTCGACGTCCCTCCCACCCCCACCCTCCCCGAGGAGACGCAAGTGCAGCGACGTATCGCAGCCGCGATTGCCCTGACCCTGGCCACCGCGACGGCCCTGACCGCCTGCAGCGGCAGCAAGCCCGCCCCCGGTTCCGGCGCCACCCGCGCGGCGGCCGGCACCTTCGACCCCGTGCACGTCGGCAAGGGCTTCGACACCAAGGGCGGCAACGTCAACGTCCTGATGTCCACGGACTTCCAGACGCTGGACCCCGGCAACAGCAACTACGTGCAGACCGCCAACGTCGGCCAGCTGTACTACCGCACGCTGACCATGGCCAAGGAGTCGGCGGGCGCGCCGCCCACGATCGTGCCGGACCTCGCCACCGACCTCGGCACCCACTCCGAGGACGGCCTGACCTGGACGTACACCCTGCGGGAGGGCCTGAAGTTCGAGGACGGCACGCCGATCACCAGCAAGGACATCAAGTACGGCGTCGAACGCACCTACGCCCGCGACGTCTACACCCAGGCGCCGCAGGAGCTGAACTCCGCGCTCGCCGACGACACCTACAAGGGGCCCTACGGCGGCGCCGAGTTCAAGGGCATCGACACCCCGGACGACCGGACGGTCGTCTTCCACCTCAAGCAGCCCTTCGCCGAGTTCCCGGCACTGGTCTCCCGGTCGAACACGGCGCCGGTGCCCAAGGGCGCGGACACCAGGCTCGACTACACCAACCACCCCGTCTCCTCCGGCCCGTACAAGATCAAGTCGTACCAGCGCGGCCGGTCGCTGCAACTCGTCCGCAACGAGCAGTGGGACCCGGCCACCGACCCCAACCGGCCGGCCCTGCCGGACACGTTCACCTTCACCCTCTCCACCGCCCAGGCCACCATCAGCCAGCAGCTGATCGCCGACTCCGACCCGACGGCCATCACGCTGGACAGCAACGGCGGACTCCAGGTGTCCGACGCCGCGCAGCTCAACACGCCCGAGGTGAAGAAGCGCACCGCGTCCGGCCTCCTCGGCTGCACCGACGTGCTGGACCTCAACACCACGACGATCACGGACCCGCAGGTCCGCAAGGCCATCGCGCTGTCCATCGACCGCAGCGCCATGCACCTGCAGTACGGCGGCAGCCGGTTCGGCGCGCTCGCCCAGTCGTACATCAACCCGGCCCAGCGCGGCTACGTCGAGCAGCACACCGACCTGGACCCCTCCGGCAAGCCGAAGCCGGACGAGGCCAAGAAGCTGCTGGAGGGCAGGACCGTCCCGAAGAAGCTGGTGTACGGCTACGCCGACAGCAGCCCCCGCTACAAGAACATCGGCACGACGCTGCAGCAGAACCTCAAGCAGATCGGCATCGAGCTGGAGCTGCGCCCCATCCCGGCGGCCAACTACTTCACGACCCTCGCCGGCGAGCAGATGCCCGACATCGCCCGCAGCGGCTGGTGCGGCGGCGCCGACAGCGGCTCGGTCCGCACCACGATCGACCCGAACCTCGGCCCGAGCGTGGACGGCACGACCTACGGCTTCTCCAACATCCCGCGCTACTACAACCCGGAGGTCTCCCGGGCGATGTACGAGCTGCGGGGCACCAACGGCACCAGCGAGGAGCTGGGCAAGAAGTGGGCGACCCTGTTCGACCGCGCCATGCAGGACTACCCGCTGGTCCCGCTCGTGCGCACCTACACCAACAGCGTCGTCGGCTCGAAGATCCGCGGCGCGCAGGTGGGCTACTTCTTCGGCGGCATCGACCTGTCGACCGTCGGCGTCGAGCACTGACGCCCCCCTCACCCGACGCGACCACCCGCTCCCGCCGCCCCTGAGAGGTACCACGGTGAGTTCCCTGCGAGCCGACAGGCCACACCCATGACCGGATTCCTGCTGCGGCGCTCCGCCGCGATGATCGCCCTGCTGCTCGTCATCAGCTTCGTGACGTTCAGCCTGTTCCAGCTCGGTCCCGCCGACCCGGCCGCGGCGGCCTGCGGCCAGGAGTGCACCCCGGCCCGGGTGGCCGAGGCCCGGGTCGCCCTGGGGATGGACAAGCCGTTCCTCACCCAGTACGCCGACTACATGTCCGGCCTGCTGCACGGCCGGATGATCGGCGCCCCCGGCACCCAGACCCTCTGCGAGTGGCCGTGCCTCGGCAAGTCGTTCCAGACCAACGAGAACGTCACGGCCGTCCTCGCGCGGGCCCTGCCGTACACCCTGTCCGTGGCGGGCGGCGCGATCGTGCTGTGGACCGTGGCCGGCGTGGGCCTCGGCCTGCTGGCGGCGCTGCGCAAGGGCAGGTTCACCGACAAGCTGATCGTGGGCGCCGCCTCGGTCGGGGTGTCCCTGCCCATCCCGGTGACGGGCCTGTTGCTGCTGCTGGTCTTCGTCAGCACCCTGCACGTGCTGCCGTTCACCACCAACGCCATCACCTCGCCGTTCGGCGCCGCCGGCCCGGGGGCCTGGTTCCTCAACTACCTGCTGCCCTGGGTGGCGCTGGCCGTGCTGTTCAGCGCGCAGTACATCCGCGTCACCCGGAGCAGCATGCTGGAGACCTTCGGCGAGGACTTCATGCGCACGGCGCGGGCCAAGGGCCTGGCGCGGTTCGGCATCGTCCTGCGTCACGGCGCGCGGGCCGGCCTCACCCCCGTCGTCACCATGCTCGGACTGGACATCGGCCTGCTCCTCGGCGGCGCCGTCCTGACCGAGCAGATCTTCTCCGTCCCCGGGGTCGGATTCACCGCGGTGCACGCCGCGCAGTCGGGAGACCTCCCGGTGATCATGGCCATCACGATGGTGGCCGCGTTCTTCATCATCGTCTCCAATGTGGTGGTCGACGCCGTCTACGCGGTCATCGACCCGCGAGTGAGGGCTGTCTGATGACCACACCACCCACCGCGCCCCTGCTGGACATCCGCGATCTGCGGGTGACGTTCCCGACCGACGACGGCCTCGTCCACGCGGTCAACGGCATGGACCTGACGCTGTCGCGCGGGGAGACCGTCGGCATCGTCGGTGAATCCGGCTCCGGCAAGACCGTCACCAGCCAGGCGCTCATGGGCCTGCTCAAGGACACCTCGGCCGCCGTCACCGGGCAGATCCTGCTCGACGGGCAGGACCTCAACGCGCTGAGCGAGGCGCAGATGCGGGCCTACCGGGGCAAGAAGATCGCGATGATCTTCCAGGACCCGCTGTCCGCGATGCACCCCTTCTATCCGGTCGGCGTGCAGATCGCCGAGGCCTACCGGGTGCACAACACCGTGACGAAGAAGGCCGCCGCGGCCGTCGCCGTCGACATGCTGGGCCGGGTCGGTATCCCCGACCCCCGCAAGCGCTACCACGCCTACCCGCACGAGTTCTCCGGCGGCATGCGCCAGCGCGCCATGATCGCCATGGCCCTGGTCTGCGAACCGGAGCTGCTGATCGCCGACGAGCCCACGACCGCGCTGGACGTGACCGTGCAGGCGCAGATCCTCGACCTGCTCGGCGAGCTGCAGTCCGAGACCGGGACCTCGGTGATCCTGGTGACCCACGACCTCGGTGTGGTCGCCGAGGTGTGCCACCAGGTGGTGGTGATGTACGGCGGGCTCTGCGTCGAGCGGGCCACCGTCGCCGACCTGTTCAACGCGCCCCGGCACCCCTACACCCAGGGCCTGTTGGACTCGATGCCGTCGCTGACGGGCGCCGGCGAGCGGCTCCGGCCGATCCCGGGCTTCCCGCCCTCGCTGCTGGCCCTGCCCGAGGGCTGTCTGTTCGCCGACCGGTGCCCGCACACCGGCCTGGTGGCCGACGATGCCTGCCGCACCCGCCGGCCGGACCTGGCCGGCCCCGGGGCGCACCCGTCGCGCTGCCACCTGACCCACCCGCAACCGGCCCGAGAGGTGCTCCGATGACGCAGTTGCTCGAGGTGACCGACCTGACGAAGCACTTCCCGGTCCGCTCCGGCCTCCTCCGCTCCGGCGTCGGCGTCAAGGCCGTGGACCGCGTCAGCTTCTCGGTCGACGCCGGCCAGACCCTCGGCCTGGTGGGGGAGTCGGGCTGCGGCAAGTCCACCACCGGACGCATGCTCATGCGGCTGCTGGAACCCACCTCCGGCAGCATCCGGCTGGACGGCCGGGAGATCTCCGAACTGCGCCGCTCCGAGCTCCAGGAGTACCGGCGGCAGGTGCAGATGGTCTTCCAGAACCCGTCCTCCTCGCTCAACCCGCGCCAGTCCGTGGGCAGCGCGATCGCCGCCCCGCTGCTGGCCCAGCGGATCACCCCGCGCGGCGGGGTCAAGGCCGCGGTGCGGGACCTGATGGACCGGGTCGGCCTGCGCCCCGACCACTACAACCGCTTCCCGCACGAGTTCTCCGGCGGCCAGAAGCAGCGGGTGGGCATCGCCCGGGCCCTCGCCCTGGGGCCGCGGCTGATCATCTGCGACGAACCGGTCTCCGCGCTGGACGTCTCGGTGCAGGCCCAGGTGATCAACCTCCTGGAGGACATCCAGCGGGACACCGGCGTGGCCTACGTGTTCATCGCCCACGACCTGTCCGTGGTCAAGCACTTCGCCCAGCGGGTCGCCGTGATGTACCTGGGCCGGATCATGGAGCAGGGCGACACCCGCGAGGTGTTCGACGCTCCGCGGCACCCCTACACCCAGGCGCTGCTGTCGGCGGTCCCGCAGGCGGACCCGGCCGCGGACCGCAGCGGGCGGATCCGCCTGACCGGCGACCTGCCCAGCCCCACCGACCCTCCCTCCGGCTGCGTGTTCCGCTCGCGCTGCCACCTGCGGCCGCGCCTCGACCCGGAACGCGGGCGCCTGTGCGCCGACAGCGTGCCGACCGGCGCCGTCGCCTGCCACCACACCACCGCGAACTGACGACAGAAAGGTGACGACTACCGTGCTGATCCGCAACGTCCGCCCTTGGGGCGGCGAGCCCAGCGACGTGGACATCTCCGGCTCCCGCATCGCCGCGATCCGCCCGCACGACCCCGCGGCCGAGCCGGCGGGGGAGGTGGTCGAAGGCCGCGGCAGGCTGCTCCTGCCGTCCTTCAGCGATGTGCACGTCCACCTCGACTCGACCAGGATCGGCCTGCCGTTCAGGCCGCACAGCGGCGGCCCGGGCGTGTGGGCGATGACCATGAACGACCGGGAGAACTGGCGTTCGGCCGAGATCCCGCTCCCCGAGCGCGTCGCCGGCACGCTGGAGCGGATGATCGCCCGCGGGACGACCCGGGTGCGCTCGTACGCGCAGGTCGACGTGGACTGCAAGCTGGAGAAGTTCGAGGCCGTGATGGCCGCGAAGGAGAAGTTCGCGGACCGGGCCGACGTCCAGATCATGACCTTCCCGCAGGCCGGCATCCTGCGCGAGGAAGGCACCGTCGACTACCTGGAGGCCTCGCTGAAGGCGGGTGCGGAGGTCATGGGCGGCATCGACCCGTGTTCCCTGGACCTCGACCCCAAGCGGCACCTGGACATCGTGTTCGGCCTGGCCGAGAAGTACCAGGTCGAGGTGGACATCCATCTGCACGAGCCCGGTCATCTGGGCGTGTTCTCCACCGACCTGATCATCGAGCGCACCCGGGCCCTCGGCATGCGGGGCAAGGTCACGATGTCGCACGCCTACGAGCTCGGCTCGGTCGGCGAGTCCGTCAGCCGCCGCATCATCGACGAGTTCGCCGAACTCGACATCGCCATGGCCACCGTGGCGCCGTCCGGCCGCGGGCACCTGTCGCCGGCGGACCTGGTGGAGGCGGGGGTGCGGATCGGCCTCGGCGAGGACGGGCAGCGCGACTACTGGAGCCCGTACGGCAACTGCGACATGCTCGACCGCACCTGGCAGCTGGCCTTCACCAACAACTTCCGGCGCGACGACCTGATCGAGATGTCCCTCGCGGTCGCGACCCTCGGCGGGGCCTCGATCATGAGCCACGACGTGCCCCGACTGAAGGGGATCACCGACCGGCCCGGCCTCGCGGTCGGCGACCGCGCGGACCTCCTGCTGGTCGACGGCGAGACCCCGACCAGCGCGGTCATGGACCGGGGCACCGACCGCACGGTCCTGCACGACGGGAGGGTCGTCGCGGACCAGCTGTCCTTGACGGAGGCCTGACCGACCGAAGGAGCGCGGCCCCGCCGAGGCCCTGTCCGGACCGGACACGCCCCGGCGGGGCCGCGCGCTGTCCGGCGCGGTCGCGGCCGGCCGTGGCGCCGGCGCCGGTGGTCAGCCCTCCGGGAAGAACCGCGCGACGGCCGGCCGCAGCCGGGCGGTCTCGAAGTCGTCGGTGGGCAGAGCGAGTTGCTCCAGCAGTAGGCCGTTGACGAGGGTCAGCAGATCGGCGGCGCCGGCCTCGGGGTCCGCGGCGCCGGCTCCGCGCAGTTCGCCGGCGAAGGCCGCCCGCTGGGCGGTGCCCCACGCGTCGAGGCTGGCCCGCAGCTGGCCGCGGCGGGCGACCTCCAGGAAGAACTCGTACCGGGCGATGCCCGCGTCCCGGTCGTGGGCCAGGGAGCCGGTCACGTACCGCACGATGCGGGTGATCCGCTGCGGGACGTCGGCGTCCGGCAGCTCGTGGAACAGCGCGCGCACCTCCTCGACCTGGCGGGCGGCCAGACGGCGCAGGGCCTCGTCGAGCAGCTGGTCGAGGGTGCCGAAGTAGTAGCGGGCGATGCCGTGGGTGGTACCGGCCTCCGCCGCGATGGCCCGGTGGGTCAGGGCGCGCGCGCCTTCCCGCGCCAGCAGCCGGGTCGCGGCGTCCAGGAGGGCTTCGCGGCGGGCGATCCCCCGGTCCATCTGCGGTTCACGCACGGGCGTTGTCACGGAGCCCATCGTACCGGCGCGGGCGGCGGAAGGTTTTCTCCACATGGAGAACTTCTCTGTTACGGTGTGCCCACCGAGCACCACCGTCGAACTGCGGAGGGAAGCTGTGACCAACACGATCATCACCGGTGGACGGGTGCGGACGCTCGATCCGGGCGCACCCGAGGCCGAGGCCGAGGCACTGGTCCTGTCCGGCGGGCGCGTGCTCGCCGTGGGGGACCGGGACGCCATGGTGCAGGTGGCGGGGCCCGGCGCCCGCCACCTCGACGCCGAGGGCGGCGTGATCATGCCCGGCCTCATCGACACCCACCCGCACGTCATGCACTTCGGGATGCTGGCCGGCGGGCTCGTCGACCTCACCGACGCCGTGGACCACGCGGACATCGTGGCGCGCATCCGGGCCACGGCCGCGACCACGCCGCCGGGGGAGTGGATCATGTGCACCCCGGTCGGCGAGCCGCACTACTTCATCCGCCGCTCGGAGCGGGACCTCGCCGAACGGCGCCTGCCGGACCGGTGGACCCTCGACTCGGCGACCGACGCCCACCCGGTGCTGATCCAGGCATGGGCGCCGCGCATACCCAACGTGGTCGCCTTCAACACCGCGGGCCTGCGCGCGGTCGGACTCACCGACTTCATCCCCGACCGGGTCAGCGACGTCGAGATCGACAGGAACGAGGCCGGCGAGCTCACCGGGATCCTGCGCGGACCCGTCACCAACTACTACACCTACGACCCCTTCTGGGGTCAGATCCTGACCAAGCTGCCGAAGCTCAGCCTGGAGAACGCCGTCGCGGGCACCACCGCGGAGCTGGCGCGCTACACGGCGCAGGGCGTGACCGCCGTGTACGAGGGCCACGCCATGGAGCCGGAGCACATCGGGGTCTACCGGCACCTGCACGAGACCGGCGCCCTGCCCCTGCGCGTGCTGGCGACGCTGGACGTCGAGTCGGCCATCTTCTATCCGTTCGACCCCCTGTCGCACGACGAATTCGCCGCCCGCCTCGAACGCTTCGCCGCCGAGGTCGCGGACGAAGGCCATGACATGCTGCGGCTCGACGGGCTCACGATCAGCCCCGGCGGCCCCTGCTTCTCGGGCCACTTCGCCACCTACGAGCCCTACCGGGACCCCTTCGGCCGCCCCACCCGCGGCCATCGGTTCGTGTCCCTGGAGAAGGAGGAGACCTTCGTCAGGTTCTGCGCCGCCAACGGCATCCGGGCGAACGTGTGCGTCGGCTCCTACCGCGAGCACGACGACTTCCTCGACATCGCGGAACGCGTCGTGCGGGAGCACGACTTCCGCGACCGGCGCTGGATCCTCCAGCACGCCATGACGATCACGCCGCAACAGGCCCGCCGCTACGCCGACCTCGGCTTCCGGGTCACCACCAGCGCCGGATTCGCCTGGGGCAAGGGCGCGATGTACGGCGAGCGCATGGGCACCCACGTCTGGCGCGACCTCGAACCGCTGCGCCGCCTCCTCGACACCGGGCTCGACCTGGCGGGCGGCTCGGACTGGGGCCCGAAGAACCCGTGGGAGCAGATCGAACTGGCGCAGACCCACCGCTTCGCGGGCAGCGACCACCGCAACGACGGGCCGGACCAGAGGATCTCCCGCATCGAGGCGCTGCAGATGTGGACGACCGGGGCGGCGAAGGTGCTCGACTGGTCCGGGATCGGCTCGCTCACGCCGGGCAACCACGCGGACCTGGTGATCGTGGACCGCGATCCGGTGACCTGTTCGGAGGACGACCTCCCCGGTACCAGGGTGCTGCGGACGCTGGTGGGCGGCCGGACCGTCCACGACAGCGGCGAGCTCGCCGGCCCGGCCGAGGAGACGCCGGCGGCGACGTCGTGAGACCCGGCCCGACGGACCGGGTGCTCGCCCGCACCGACGGCTTGCGCGAGGGGACGGCCGCCGCCGCGAAGGCAGGCGCGACGGCGGCGATCGCCTGGTGCGGGGTGGTGTGAACCCACGGCACCACCGGGCCCGTCCCGGCGATCCCGGCGGCACACCGCGGCCGCCGGGATCGCGAACGGCGGCGCGAGCGGCGGGGCTTGGGCCGGAGCGCCACTATGCTGGGGGAATGGTCGAGTCGTTGCCCGTCGCGGTCGCGAGTCGGTGGCGGCTGAGCGTCGGGTTCGTCGTGCGGGTCGGGCGCCGTACGCTCGTGGAATCGCTGTACCTCCTCACCGCTCCGCTGAGCGCCGTCCTCGGCCTGCTCCTGGTGGTCGGCGGTCTGTGCGTCGCCACGGTCGGTTCGCTGCTGCCGGGCGGATCGCCCGTCACGGCCCGGGCGCTGGCGCTGGCCCGGTGGCCCGGCGACGTGGAGTGGTGGCGGATCGGCAAGGTGCCCTCCCGGGCGGGCGGGGCGGCGGGCGCCGGTTGGCGCCCGAGGCCCAAGGAGACGGCCGACGCGGCCGACCCCGGGCTCTGGCTCGACCTGGCGCACGCGGTGATGGTGCTGCCCGTCGTCCTGGCCACCTCGGCGGTGACGGGGCTGTGGTGGTTCACGGGCGTCGCCACCGCCACGTACCCGCTGCGCAACCAGGTTCCGCCCGGGTCGCTGCGGCCCATGACCCTGTACGCGGGCAGCGACCAGTCCCACATCGCCGTGAGCCTGGGGCTGACGGCGCCGACCGAGCGGCTGGTCTTCGCGATCACGCTCGCCGTGCTGCTGCTGTCCACCCTGCCGCTGGTGACCCGGGTGTGCGTCGCGGCCCAGGCCGGTCTCGGCAGGGCGCTGCTGTCCGACGTGTCCGCGCTGCACCGCAGGATCCGCGGGCTGGAGCAGGAGCGCGACACCGCCCGGGCGCAGGCCGTCGCGGCGGTGACGGCCGAGGCCGCCGCTCTGCGCCGGCTGGAACGCGACATCCACGACGGCCCCCAGCAGCAGCTGGTCCGGCTGGCGATGGAACTGGGCCGCGCGCAGCACCACTTCGACCGCGATCCGGAACTCGTCCGGACCGCGCTCGCCGACGCCGTCGTCCAGACCCAGCAGGCGCTGGACGAGCTGCGGGCCCTGTCCCGGGGCATCGCGCCGCCGATCCTCACCGACCGGGGGCTCCGGGAGGCGCTCGCCGCCCTGGGCGCGCGCTGCGTCGTCCCGGTCGAGCTCGACGCCGGTCCCGTCGGCCGGGGGCTGGACGCCGCCGTCGAGACGGCCGCGTACTTCGTGGTCGCCGAGGCGCTGACGAACGTCGCCAAGCACAGCCGCGCCCGCCGGTGCACGGTCGGCGTGCGCCACGCCGACCGGGTGCTGCGGGTCTGGGTCACGGACGACGGGGTGGGCGGCGCCGCGCTGGCCAAGGGGCACGGCCTGCAGGGCCTGGCCGACCGGGTGCAGGCGGTCGGCGGCCGCCTGCGGGTCGGCAGTCCCGAGAACGGTCCGACCACGATCACCGCGGAGCTGCCATGTCCTTGATGCCGGACCGGACGGTGTCCTCGGCGCCGTCCTCGGCACCGTCCGAAGCGCTGCGGGGAGCACCGGCGGCTCCCGCGGCCCGGGGGCCGCTGCGGATCGTCGTCGCCGATGACGCCGTGCTGCTGCGCGAGGGCCTGGTCCGCCTGCTCGTCGAGGACGGTCACGAGGTGGTGGCGGCCGTGGGTGACGGCCCCGCCCTGGTCGAGGCGGTGTGCGAGCACCGCCCGGACGTGTCGATCGTCGACGTGCGGATGCCGCCGACGCACACGGACGAGGGCCTGCGGGCGGCGGTCACCGCCCGCGGACGGGTGCCCGGTTCCCCGGTGCTGGTGCTCAGCCAGTACGTCGAGGTGTCGTACGCCACCGACCTGCTCGCGGACGGTTCCGGCGCCGTGGGCTATCTGTTGAAGGACCGGGTCGCCCGGGTCGAGGAGTTCCTGGACGCCCTCGACCGGGTCGCCCGCGGCGCGACGGTGCTCGATCCGCAGGTCGTCGCCCAGCTGCTGGCCGGGCAGCGGCGGGGCGACCCGCTGGGCGTGCTGACCGCGCGTGAACGGCAACTGCTGGGGCTGATGGCCGAGGGCCACTCCAACTCGGCCATCGCCCGGCGGCTGGTGCTCTCCAACAGCGGGGTGGAGAAGCACATCGGCAACGTCTTCGCGAAGCTCGGCCTGCCACCCGACGACGCCCGTCATCGCCGGGTGCTCGCGGTCCTCGCCTACCTCAGTTCCTGACGCCCGTCACCAGCCGCCCCGGAAGAAGTCGAGCAGCGCCGGCGCCGCGTCGGCCGCCGTGGACGCGTTCGCCGCGCCGAGGACGAGGAAGCCCAGTGACAGCAGGGCCCACAGGAGAGCGAGCGACCTGACCACCCGTCCGGCCCCCCGGTCGGACGCCGCGGTCCGGGTGCCCCGCCGCCACGACAGCACGCTCAGGGCGATCAGGGCGACCGCCACCGTCGGGGCGGCCACGGCTATCACCAGGTGGTACAGGGAGAAGTCGTCGACCATCACCGCGACGGCGGGCGGGGTCCGGTCACCGGCGTCCGGAGAGTCCGCCAGCTGCCGCCTGACCTGGTCGAGCGTGTCGGCGAGCGCTCCGTGCGGCGGGTGCATCGGCAGCATCGACAGCAGGGAGGAGAGCGGGGCCACCGCGCCCTGGACGTTGGCCAGGACCGCCGCCAGCGAGGCCAGCCCGAGCGCGGTGACGGCGGTTCCGGCTGCCGCGAGGGCCGCCGCGCGTCCCGCTCCGAGTCCCCGGTCCCGCCCGCGGGCCCGTACGAAGGCCCTCCACAGCAGCACGCCGAGCGCGATCAGCACGGCCAGCAGGGCCGCGGCGATCGAGGCCTTCACCAGGTGGTAGTCGCGCCAGTAGCCGACGACCCGCTCCAGGTCCGGGGAGAGCTTCCGGTCGCCGGAGTTCCAGTAGCCGACGAACGCGGTGGAGAGCCCGTCGATGAGGTGGCGCTGGTCGTCGAAACCCCTGCCGGACATGCGCGCCGCCAACGGGGCGGGGGCGAGGACGAAGGCCGGGACGAGGCCCGCGGCAAGGGCGAGGAGCGCGGCGGGTGCGCGACCGGGGGCACCCGCGGATCGGGATCGCCCGTGCGTTCCGGTGGGTCGTGAGGTTGTTCTCATGGGGATGACCATGTCGCGCCGGCGCCCACCCGGTCACTGCGGTCCGCCCTGCACTTGGGGTGTGGCCTGCCACACCCCGAGCGGGTGGCGGGCCGCTCCGCTCCGCGCCACGCCACTCCACTCCGTGCCGTCCACGGGAACGGTTCGGTCCCTTCTCTTCGGACCCTGTTCGATATACGGTGCAAAACGCTTGTTACGTACCGGCAGATCGGCGCGACGCTGCGCCGCATCTCCCCACCCTCCCTGGAGAGTCCGCAGTGACCGAGCCCACCGAGCCCATCAAGTACCGGAAGAACGGTCTGACCCGCGGGGTGACCGAGGAACTCGCCGAGAACATGAAGCAGGGCTGGGCCGACACCGAGCGCCACGGCCTGGAGCCGATAGCGCAGGCCCCGTACGCCGAGCGCCGCCGCGCCGCACTGTCCGCCGCCTTCCCGGGCGAGCTGCTGGTGGTCCCGGCCGGCAATCCGAAGGTGCGGGCCAACGACACCGACTACCCCTTCCGCCCGTCCTCCGACTACGCCTACCTGACCGGCGACCACAGCCAGGACGGCGTGCTGGTGCTGGAGCCCACCGGGGAGAGCGGCCACCGGGCCGTGCTCTACCTGCGGGGCCGCTCCCGGACCGACAACGGTGAGTTCTGGCTGGACGGACACGGCGAGCTGTGGGACGGCCGCCGCGACAGCCTGGCCGAGAGCGGGCAGCTGCTCGGCCTGGCCTGCCGGGACGTGCGCACCGTCCACGCCGACCTCGCCGCGGCCGACGGCCCGGTCCGGGTGCTGCGCGGCCACGACGCCGGCGTGGAGAAGGCCCTGCGGGACAAGGGAACGGCCGGGCGGGACACGGAGTTCGAGGCCGTCCTGTCCGGGCTGCGCCTGGTCAAGGACGCGTGGGAGATCGCCGAGCTGCGCTTCGCCTGCGCGGCGACCGCCCGGGGCTTCGAGGACGTGGTGCGCGTCCTCGCCACCGACGCCGAGACCTCCGAGCGGCTGATCGAGGGCACCTTCTTCCTCCGGGCCCGGATCGAGGGCAACGACGTCGGCTACAGCACCATCGCCGCGGCCGGCCCGCACGCCACCACCCTGCACTGGGTCCGCAACACCGGCCGGGCCCGCCCGGGCGACCTGCTGCTGCTGGACGCGGGGGTGGAGACCAACCAGCTGTACACCGCCGACGTGACCCGCACCCTGCCGGTCTCCGGCCGCTTCACCGACATCCAGCGGAAGGTCTACGACGCCGTCTACGCCGCCCAGGAGGCGGGCATCGCGGCGGTGCGGCCCGGTGCGGACTTCCGCGACTTCCACCGCGCCGCCCAGCGCGAGCTGGCCGAACACCTCACTTCCTGGGGCCTGTTCGGCGACCTCACCGCCGACAAGGTCTACGAGCTGGGCCTGCACCGCCGCTTCACCCTGGCCGGTACCGGCCACATGCTGGGCCTCGACGTCCACGACTGCGCCCACTCCCGCGTCGAGGAGCACGTCGACGGCCCGCTGAAGGCGGGCATGGTCCTCACGGTGGAGCCGGGCATCTACTTCCAGGAGAACGACCTGACGGTGCCGCAGGAGTACCGCGGCATCGGCGTCCGGATCGAGGACGACCTCCTGGTCACCGAGGACGGCAGCGAGAACCTCTCGGCCGACCTCCCCCGCCGCTCCGACGAGGTCGAGGCCTGGCTGGCCGGCCTGCGCGGCTGACACCGGACGGCGGCCGCCCCCCGCCCGGCCGCTGCGGCCCGCACGCACGATCCCCGGCGGGGGGCGGTGCCCCGCCGCCGGGCCCTGCGCTTTCCGCCCCCGGGGGCGGTGGCCGCCTCATGACCGTCGGCGCCTGCCCCGTCGGTCGTGCCACTGGAACATCACGGGGTCCTCGACGCACAGAGCCTCCCACTCGTCCTGGTGGTGGAGGTCGAGGCGCGGGAGGCGGACGCGGCAGGAGGCCTCGTCGAGCCAGTGGAAGCCCGCCTCGGTGAGGCACCGGGGCCGTGCCGCCCGGGCGGCCCGCCGGGCCTGTGCCGCCGTCCGCCGTTCCGGCGTCAGAGCGCGAGCATCGCCTCCGCGACCTCGCCGGCCGCCGCGCCGGGGATCGCGGTGGCGGCCTCGTCGAGGACGAGCAGCCGCGCCCCGGGGATCTCGCGGGCGAGCGCCTCGCCGTTGCCGACCGGGAAGAACGGGTCGCGGCGGCCGTGGACGACGAGCGCGGGGACCGCGATCTCCGGCAGGCGCTCCCGCCAGCGGGGTGCGCAGTCGAGCCTGGAGAACACCATGCCCAGCTGGTTGGCGAGTTGGACCGGGGGAGCGGTGCCGGGCGTGCGGTCCCAGACGCGCCCGGCGGTCGCGTACGCGGCGGCGGGGTCGTCGCCGCAGATCTCCGCACCGGCGGCGGCGAACGCCGCGACCGCCTCGCGGTCGGCCCAGTCGGGCATCAGGCGCGCGAACAGACGGCCCATCGTCGCCCGGTCGTGGTCGGGGAGGTCGTCGTCGGGCGGGCCGGGGGCGACCGCGCGGGTGCCGACCAGGGTGAGCGCCGAGAACGCCCCCGGGTGGTCGAGCACGGCCCGCTGGGCGACCATCCCGCCGACGCCGATCCCCGCGAGGTGCGCGGGTCCCCCGCCGAGCGCCTCGGCGAGGGCCGCCGCGTCGGCGGCGAGGTCACGCAGGGTGTAGGCGGGCGCCTGCGGATCCGCCGTCGTCGATGCCCCGCTGTCGCGCAGGTCGTAGCGCACCGCGCGGCGCCCGCCGGCGGCGAGCCGCTCGCAGAGCGCGTCGGGCCAGGACAGCAACGTCGGACCGCCCGCGAGCAGGACGAGGGGCGCGCCCTGGGCACCGAAGGACTCGATGCCCAGGGCGATCCCGTTGGCGTTGACCGTGGTCGTCATCGGATCACCGGGCGCCGTCGTGCCCGAGACCGCGGTCGGGTGCGCTCATGTCACCCGTCGCGGGCGTGCCCTCGGCCAGCCCGTAGCGCAGGTAGACGGTGCCCCGCGGATCGGCCGCAGGCGGTTCGAGCAGCGTCAGGTTCGCGGGCACCGCGCCGCCGTCGAACACCTTCTTCCCGACGCCGAGCACGATCGGGTGCACCCAGAGGTCGAGGCGGTCGAAGAGCCGCTCCCGCAGGAGGGTCTGGACCAGGTTCAGGCTTCCGACGACCTTCACGTGCTCGTGCCGGTCCCGGATCGCGCGCACCGCGCCGGCCAGGTCCGGGCCGAGTCGCGTGGACCCGGCCCACGGCAGGTCCGGCGTACCGCGCGAGGCCACGTACTTCGGGACGCGGTTGAACAGCTCGGCGATCTCGCCCTCCTTCTGGTGCGGCCAGTAGGCGGCGAAGATGTCGTACGTACGGCGGCCGAGCAGGAGGGCGTCCGTCCCCTCGTAGGCGGCGCCGATCTGCGCTCCGGTGACCTCGTTCAGCAGGGGCGCCTGCCAGCCGCCGAACGGGAACCCCGCCGGGTCCTCGTCGGGTCCGCCGGGCGACTGCCCGACGAGGTCGAGGGTCGCGAACAGTTCGATGTGGATGAGGCCCATGTCTGTACTCCCGATGAGTTGGTCGTCCCCGTCGAGATGTAGACCTGCCGGGGCCGGAAAACTCATCGCCGCGCCGGTACCCGGTCTTTCCGTACCCGCCGCCCGCCCACCCGGGCCGGGCGGCGGAAAACCAGTGGGACACCCCTGCCGCACCCGGCCACAATGACCCGCATGCCGCACGAAGCCGATCAGCTGCTCGCCGACCTCGATCCGCTCCCGCACCCGGAGCGCCAACGGGTGCTCGCCCGCAGGGCCCGGGAGTTCGCCGCCGACGGCAGGCTCCCGGCGCTGCTGGCCGACCTCGAACGCCGCGGTGTGTACGGCCGGCGGCTGGCCGCGTTCGCCGCGTCGGCCGGTGGCGCCACCGGCCACCTCACCGAGCGGCTGACCGACCCCGACCCGGTGGTCCGCGGGTACGCCCTGCGCGCCGCCCGCACCCGGGGGATCACGGACGAGGCGATCGAGGCGGCGTTCGCCGACGCCTCCAGCACCGTGCGCCGACAGCTGACCCGGGCCGTCCGGTACGGCCGCCGCCACCGGCTCGCCGAGCGGCTGGTGGAAAGCCTGCGCGCCGAATGGGGCGACGCCGAGGCCGCCCGGCTGCTCTCCGCCTGCGAGCCCGCGTTCGTCGGCCGGACCCTGCCCGACCTCGCGCACGCCGCCCCGCTCGCCCGGCTCGCCGCGCGCTTCCCGGACGAGGTCCTGGACCACCTGGAGCGGGTCCTCGCCGAGCACCCCGAGACGCTGCGGCTGGGGCGCCGGCCCGCCCTGGCCGAGGTTCTGAGCGCCACCGTGCGTACCCGCCCCGAACGGGTCCTCGACCTGCTGGAGGGGGTCGGCCCGGACCTCCCGCTGCGCCGCGGCCTGCTGGCGCCGCTGGCCGCCGCGGACGCCGAACGCACCGTCCGCCTGCTCGCCGACCCGCGGCGCGGCGCGGTCGGGCCGTACACCGCACCGCCCGGAGGCGGCACGCTGCGACGGCTGGTGCGCGCCGACCCTCCCTCGCTCCCCGCCCTCGGCCGCCACTGGCTGGCGGCGCCGCGCTGCCTCGCCGCCCTGCTGCGCGCCCTCCCGCCGGGCCGGCGCGACGCCTTCCTCGACCTCGTGTACGACGGAGCCCTCCCGCGGGAGGAGGACCTTCCCCTGCTGCTGCCGCTGTTCCCGCACGCCCGCCGCCACGCCGAGGCCCGGCGGCAGGTCGCCGCACGCCGCGCGGAGGGCAGCCCCTGGGCCCGGACGGCCGCCGCGTCGGCGTACCTGCCCACCGAGGAGGCCCGGCCGGAGCTGCGGGCCGGGCTCTCCCGCCCGGACGCCGGCGACCGGGCCGCGGCGTGGGCGGCTCTGTTCGCCAACGCGGCCGCCTCCGACGACCGGGCCGCCGTCCAGGACGTGCTCGGCCTGCTGCCGCGGCTGCGCAACGAGCAGGACCCGGTGCGCTGCGCGGCGCTGACCGCGCTCGTCCGGGTACCCGCCCGGCTGCTGACCCCGGCCGCGGTGCCCGTCCTGGACGCCGCCGTCGAGGACGCGATCAACGCCCGCGACTGCTCGCACGCCACCCGCGCCGCCCTGCAACGGCTGGTCACCGACGTGCTGCGCGAGCACGCCCTCGCCGGTGGGGCCGAGCTGGTCGAGTGGGCGCTGCGGAGCCTGCGGCGGATCGCCGGGCAGACCGGCACGGTCGAACTCGGCCCACTGGAGCACCGGCTGCGGCGGGGCCACGAACACGCCGTGTTCGCGACCCTGCGGCCGTGGCTGGACACCATGGCCGCCACCGCGGACCACTGGCTCCTGTTCGCCCTGGCCCGTTCGTTCGGCCGACGGGCCCGCGGCATCCCGGACCTCCAGGAACTGCTCCTGCACGCCCTCCGGTCCGGGCCGGACGGCACGTTCGGCACGGCCGCCGCCCTGTGGCTGGACGACCCGCGCACCCGCGGCTCCCGGGTCGCCGAGATCCTGGAGATCGAGCCCTCCGCCGCCGTCCTGCCGCCGGTCCTGAAGGTGCTGGTCGAGCAGCGCACCGACCTGCTCGACCCCCTGCTCGGCCCCGTGCCGCCGTACGGGCGGTTCCTCGAACGGCCGAAGCGGGCGCCCCTGCCGCCCACCCGGTCGGCGAGCCGCTGGACGCCGCGCCAATGGCGGGCCGCCGCCGACCTGGCCGCCGCGGCGGCGAGCGACCCCACCCTGCCGCTGCACGGGCGCGCCGCGGCCGTCCACGCCGCCGCCGCGATCCCGCAGTACGGCGAGGCGGTCGTCCGGGCCCAGCTGGACCCCGTCCCGAAGGGCTCCGCCCCGAAGGACCCTGCCCGACCGGACCCTGCCCGACCGGGCTCGGCCCAGCCGGACTCGGTCCAACCGGACCCGGCCGAGGTGGTGCTCGCCGAGGCGGCGCTCGCCGCGCTGGCCCGGACGGACCGGCCCGCCGACGCGCTGGACGACCTGCTGGCCCACGCGGGCGGCGACCGCGCCCGGGTCGCGGTGTACGCGGCCGCCCGGGCCGCCCGGTCCGCCCCGCCGGGCGAACTCGCCGAGCGGCTCGGCGAGCTGTTGTCCCGGGCGCAGGGCACCAAGGTGACCAGCCGCAAGGAGGCCGTGCGGCTGGCCGCCGAGCACCTGCCCCCGCGGTCCGCCGCCGATCTGCTCGTCGCCGCGTACCGCGCCGAAGGCCAGCACCAGGACGTGCGCGCCGCGGCGGTCGCCTTCGCGGCCGGTCTGCTGGACGCCGAACCGGTCTGGGAGCTGCTCGCCGGGGCCGCCGCGGAGGACTCGCCGGCCGTGCGCCGCGCCGTCCTGCGGGCCGACCCGGCGGGCCTGCCCGAGGCCCACCGGGCCCGCTACGCCCGTCTGGTGGCCTCCGTCGCCGCCGCCCCGGACCGGGAGGTCGCCCGGCTCGCCCTCACCGTGCTTCCGCGATGGGCCGCCTGGGCCCCGCAGAGCGCGGACGTGGCCCGACGGGCCGTCACCGACCTCGCCGACCGCGGAAGCTGGCGCGAGGCCGCGGGCGCCGTCCGCGAGCTCGCCGCCTCCGGACTGCCCCACCCGCTCGGCGGCGCCGCCCCCGGCAGCCTCCTGCACCGCACCCTCGCCGAACTCGCCGCCGCCACGCGGACGGACGACCCGCACGCCGAGGACGACCGGGACCTGCCGGCCCGCCGGAGGCTGGCCCACCTCGCCGACCTCCCGGCCGACGACCACCACCGGCCCCTGCTCGCCGCCGTCGCCGACCTGCTCGCGGCCGAGCCCGACCTCGCGGACCTCAGGTCGGCCGCTCTGCGCCGGCTGGTGGACCCCGGCGCCGGGCCGCAGAAGCTGGCAGAGGCACTCGGCGCGCTCGCCGCATCCCACCGGGACCGGCCTGCGGCGGCCGCGTGCACCGCCCTGGCGCTGCTGCGCGAGCACGCCTCGGGACCGCTGCCGCCGCCCGGGACGCTCGACGCACTGGCGCGCACCGCCCGCCCGGACGGCGACACCGCCGCGGCGGCCGGGCTGTTCGCGACCGCGCTGACCGAGGCGTTCGGCGAGCGCCTCGGCTGGCCCCCGGAGTGGCGCGCCCTCCTGCGCGAGCTGCGCCGCCATCCTTCGCCGGATGTCCGGGACCGCGCCGTGGCAGTCGTCACGCACCGGGAGTGACCCGTCGCCGGGGCCCCGCCGTCCGCCGCCTCACCGAACCGCCGGCGACGAGGGGCGGGTGGCGGCCCGGGCCGGGTCGGCGGTCCCCGTCGCACGCGGGGACCGCCGGTTCCTCACCGGCGTCCCGTCACTTCCAGTCCCTGTGGACGGAGTTGGCGTCCTGGATCTTCCTCCAGGACTTCGGCTCCGCCGGCGGCCGCCCGTCGCCCCGCTCCGCGGCGGCGGCCGCGGTGCCGTTCGGCACCGGTCCGGTGGCGGGCTTGCCGGGGGTGAACAGCCAGGTGGTGAACAGGTCGCCGAGCCGGCGGCCGGAGACCTGCTCCGCGTAGGCCCGGAACTGCGCGATGGTGGCGTTGCCGTAGCGGTGCTCGGTGGGCCAGCCCTTCAGGATCCGGAAGAACGCCTGGTCCCCGACGGTGTTGCGCAGTGCCTGGAGGGCGAGCGCGCCGCGCTGGTAGACCGCGTCGGAGAGCTGGTTCTCCTCGCCCGGGTCGCCCGGCTTGACGCTCCAGAACGGGTCGTCGGCCGGGTAGAGGGCGTAGATGTAGTCGGCCAGCTCCTGCGCGGTGCCCTCGTTCTCGTGCTCGGACCAGAGGAACTGCGCGTACTGGGCGAAGCCCTCGTTCAGCCAGATGTCGCTCCAGCGGGAGAGCGAGACGCTGTCTCCGTACCACTGGTGGGCCAGCTCGTGGACGACGACCGAGGTGTTGGATCCCCGTGCGAACAGCCCGGGTCCGTAGAGGATCCGGGTCTGGGTCTCCAGGCCGCCGCTGCTGCGGATGTTGGGCACGAAGCCGCCGACCGAGCTGAACGGGTACGGGCCGAAGTAGCCGCTCAGCCAGTCCACCAGCTCGCCGGTGCGCTCCACGCTCGCCCGGGCCGCGCCCGCGTTCGCCCCGAGGTCCCTGCTGTAGGCGTTGTAGACCGGCAGCCCGCCGGGCGTGGTGTCGCGGGTGATGTCGAACTTCCCGATCGCCAGGGTCGCCAGATAGGTGGCCTGCGGCTTGTCCTCGCGCCAGTCGTAGCGGGTCCAGCCGGCCCGGGAGGTGGTGCCGGCCAGCACCCCGTTGCTGATCACCTGGGTGCCGTCGGGCACCATCACCGAGACGTCGAAGGTCGCCTTGTCGCTGGGGTGGTCGTTGCTCGGGAACCACCAGGCCGCCGCCACGGGCTCGCCGGCCACCACCGCGCCGTCCGGGGTGCGGCGCCAGGCGGTGTAGCCGCCGTACCGCTCCACGGTCGACGGCACGTCCTTGTAGCGGACCACCACGGTGGCCCGGTCCCCCTTGGCCAGCGGCCGGGCCGGGGTGATCTCCAGCTCCTGGTCGCCGCTGGTGGCGAAGGCGGCGGGCCGCCCGTTGACCCGGACCTCGGAGACCTTCAGCGCGAAGTCGAGGTTGAACCGGGAGAGGTCCTGGGTGGCCGTGGCCAGGATGGTCGCGGTGCCCTCCAACTCGTCGGTGGCGGGCTGGTACTTCAGCCGGACGTCGTAGTGCGAGACGCGGTACCCGCCGTTGCCGAAGGTGGGGTAGTACGGGTCCCCCAGGCCGTCCGCCCCCGGCCGGAAGCCGGAGGCCGAGGCGGGCACGGCCAGGAACAGGCTCAGGGCACCGGCAGCGGAAACGATCAATCTCTTGCGCACATGGTCCTCCGGGATCACAGGAACGACAGGTTCTGATCGATCCTTGTCCCGTCAACTCCCGCTCTACTCCCCGACGGTGAGAACGTGATGAAGGTCGACCCCACGGGGTTCTGCCGACTCCCCGCCGATCCCGGACCGGAGATGACCGTCCGCGCAGGAGGCCTCGCCCCCGTCAGGAGGCGAGGCCCGGTGTCGGCAGGGGCAGGACCGGCCGCCCACCTGCGCGGGGGACTCCGCTAGACGTCGTCCGCCTGGTCGGGTCCTGCGAGGGAGTGGTTCCTGACGGCGTCGATGGTCGAGGCGATGAGTCGGGACTGCTCCAGGGGGACGAGGTAGCCGGGGCGTCCCGTGGCGGCCTTCTCGACGGCCTGGACCATGAAGCGGTACGGATCGAGGGCGGGGTAGCTGCGCGGCGCCCGGCCGGCGCCGGTCAGCAGGGCGGGGGCGGCCGCCGCGCAGAAGGCCGGTGCCGACAGCCGAAGCGTGCCGGCCGTCCCGGTGACCGTGAACTCCTCGGCGCGCGAGCCGTTGAGCGAGCAGTGGATCTCGGCGACGCCGTTTCCGGGGAACTCCAGCAGGCACGCCGACTCGCGGTCGGCCGAACCGATGTCCCAGCGGTCCTGCTTCGCCCACACCACCTTGGGGTCCCGCCAGCCGAAGGCGGCCAGGGCGGCGGACACGGCGTAGTAGCCGACGTCGAGGAGGGCGCCGCCGCCCAGCGCGGGGTCGCGGCGGTAGTTCTCCGGGGACGGCGCCAGGCCGTCGAACCGCGCCGAGACGCTGGTCACGGTACCGATCGAGCCGTCCTCGATCATGGACTCCAGGTCGCGGGTCCGCGGGTGCCAGCGGTTCCAGGCGGCCTCGACGAGCAGGCGGCCCGTGTCGGCGGCGGCGCGGACCATGGTGTCGACCTCGCCGGCGGACAGCCCCAGGGGCTTCTCGCAGACGACGTGCTTGCCGGCCCGCAGGGCCGCCTCGGTCCAGCGGCAGTGGACGCTGTTGTGGAGGGCGATGTAGACGACGTCCACGTCGGGGTCCTGGAGCAGGGCGTCGTAGGAGGAGTGGGCCCTGAGCGGGGCGAGCGCGCGGGCCCGTTCGGGGCTGGTGGACGCCACGGAGTGCAGGGTGGCGCTGCCGTCCGCGTGCACCGCCGGTGCGAGGCTGGAGCGGGCGATCGAGCCCGCGCCGAGGAAACCCCAGTTCGTCATGTCGGCTCCTTCGTCCTCGGCCGTTCGGCGGCGGTCGCAGCCGCCGGACCTGCCGGATCAGCTGCGGCGGTCCAGGGGCGTCCGGGAGCCGGCCGCCCCGTTCGGCCGCCCGTTCCCGGCCGTCGCCCGGTCGGGGGAGATCGGCAGGCCGATGGTCTCCAACCGCCCCTCCCGGCACTGCCGCAGGACCTCGGGAGCGAGCATGGACGTCTTCATGGACGGGCCCGCGCCGTAGTCCAGGAACACCCGCTGCACGTCGCCCGCGTCGCTCAGGGCGACCCGGTCGGTGATCAGCGGCCGGGCGTCCACGAGACCGGTCCTGAGCATGCGCAGCGCGACGTTCATGACGTGCGCGGACCGGGACATCGGGAACAGGCGAACGTCGAACGGGGTGGAGCGCAGCTGCAGGCCCTTGGCGAGGATCAGCCAGGTGCTGATGCGCTGCGGGACGGAGGTCGCGCCGAAGATGACGTACGTCCCGCCGGGCCGGAGCAGCCCCATGGCCAGCTCGCGGATGTCCTTGCCGGTCGTCGTCTCGGCGGAGTCGATGTGCGGCAGCGCGTCGAAGACGTAGTCCGCGTACTGGTCGTGGTGCTCGCGGACGAACGCCTCCAGCTCGGCCGCCTGGGAGTCGGTGTTGAAGGCGGACGACGCCCCGTGGGCGAGGGCGGTGGCCAGCCGCGGGTCGCTGCGGTCCAGCACCGTCACCGAACCGGCCCCCAGGTAGGCGTTCAGGACCTGGACGGCCAGCAGCGCGCTCGGGCCGCAGCCGAGGACCACGCAGACGTCACCGGGACGGCAGGGGTTGAGCAGGACGGAGCGGAGCACGGAGGTGAGGGGCTCGACCACGGAGGCGAGGTCGGTGGGAACGTCGGCGGGTACCGCGACGACCGCGGCCTGGGCGGCGTCGTAGAAGTTGCGCTCGGTGTACCAGGCGGTCTCGATGTCGGGCCGGCCTGCGAAGAGCGGCCGGAGCAGGCGGTACTCGGCCATGCCGTCGAAGTCGGTCTGCCCCCAGTAGGCGATGCGCTCACCGGTCCTCACGTCGCCCGCGAGCCGGCGCCCGACGTCGACGACCCGGCCGACGTACTCGTGGCCCGGAACGATGGGCCACGCCTCGGGAGTGATGTGGCCGCGGAAGTACGAGACGTCCGTGGAGCAGATCGAGACGGCCTCGGTGCGCAGCACGATCTCGTCCGGCCCGCACACCGGGTCGGGTACGGCGGTGTGGGCGAGTTCGCCAGGCGCGTTCATCTGATAGGCGTACACGGGAGCCCTCCAAACGGTCTTGGGGCCGTCCTGTCGGCGGCTCGCACCCATGCCGGTGCCGACCGGGGTCCGGGGCCCGATGCGGCTCATGGGCTGATGGTCGGTGCGGGTGGGATCGTGAGCGGCGAGGTCGGGACCGGGGCGGGCCTCGGCCGGGACGCCGGGTTCACCGGGACGCGCGGTTCACCGGGAGGAGCCGGCCGGGGTGCCTTCGCGGGGGCGGCGCTGATCGGGCGCCGCGACGGAGTTGCCCGTGGACGGCCGGTGCGGCCTTCGACGCGTGAGTCGCGGCCCGGACCGGTGCACGGCTGCCGGTGGCCGAGTGCGGTGACTCCTGGGAATCGGCAATCGCTGCCGATACTCCCGGCCGGGCGGGCGGAGGGCGCGCCGGACCGTCCGAACGGGTGAATTCTCGGGGAGGCGGTTTCACCCGAGGACGCCCGAAGCCGCAGGTGGGCGGCGACCGCGAGGCCGGCCCGGCCGGGCGGGGCCGCGCGGGATCGCACGGCTCGGCGGACCACGGTCGGGCCGGTGCCGGGGCCGGATCATGCCCGCTGGTCGCAGCCGCCGGCACTTGTTACGTTGGAAACGAGGTGCTATCGATCGGGGCCCGCGGCCTGCCGACCTCTCCGAGGCGTCTCACGGCGCGACCGGGCCGATCGGGCCGCGCGCCGCCGCCCGACGAATATCCGCTGCGCACACATCCGGGACAGTCCTGTGGACCACACCGATGTCGACGTTCCCCACGTCGCGAAGATGATCGATCACTCGCTGCTGCGGCCCGAGCTGACCACGAACGATCTGCTCGAAGGCTGCGCACTCGCCGCCCGCTACGACGTGGCCTCGGTCTGCGTGAAGCCGGTCGACGTGGCCAGGGCCGCCAAGGAGCTCACCGGTACCGGAGTCCTCGTCGGCACCGTCGTCGGCTTTCCGCACGGCTCCTCGGTCACCGCCGTCAAGGTGGCCGAAGCCCGAGCGGCGCTGGCGGACGGCGCCCACGAACTCGACATGGTGCTCTGCATCGGACGCCTGCGCGGTGGCGAGGACGAGGCCGTGGGCGACGACATCCACGCCGTCGTCCAGGCCGCCGGGGAGGCCCGGGCCGTTGTGAAGGTGATCTTCGAGAACGCCTATCTCACGGACGACGAGAAGATCCGCGCCTGCCGGCTGAGCGACCGGGCGGGGGCGGACTACGTGAAGACCTCCACCGGCTTCGCACCGTCCGGCGCCACGGTGGCGGACATCCGGCTCATGCGGGCCAACGTGCCGCCCCGGATGAAGGTCAAGGCCGCCGGAGGCGTCCGCACCCTCGACCTCCTGCTGGAGATGGTCGAGGCCGGAGCCACCCGCTTCGGCGCCACCGCCACGGCGGCCATCCTGGACGACCTGGCCGCCCGCCGCGCCGCCGGGGCCTGACCGTCTGACCGGCCGGGCTCGACCCCGAGCCGGAGGCGGCACGGAGGACGGCACCCCGCACGCCGACCCGGGCGACGGCCCCCGGGCCGAGCCCAGGCCCCCGGGCCGGCCCGCCCCCCCCCCCCCCCCCCCGAACCCCCCCCGGGCCGGGGCGAG